>JBKJUC010000247.1:0-5256 GCA_046590325.1 Burkholderiales bacterium
GATAACCCGAAAGGTCATGAATCGAGGCCAGAAGCTGAAACGCCAGAGCAGTAAGAGAAAGCGATTCCACGTCGAACTCCCTGGACCGGCGCTTCCTCCCGACCGCAGGTCGGTTGAATTTTTGGTGTGTGCCTCATCCTCTGAAGCACACACGTTTGTATGCAATGATGCAATTTTCAGGCCATGCTCCGTAACGGGCTTTCAAGCCTTAATCGCGTAATTTCCAGCCCGGGGCGCTCTGCTTTAGTGCGCCCGAATATCCGCTAGCTCGGAAGAAGAGCGAAACGCGATCGGGGCACACGGTTTTGCGTTGGCGGCAACATGGCTGCTTACGCTTCCCGCGTAAGGTCTGCTTTGCAGGGGTATCCGGATTTCCGGCCGGGACGTTATTCCGCGGTAAGCCAGCGGACGCGAGGTTTTGCACCCGCATCACGGGCCAGCACCGGATTGAGCCACGCAACCATGCTTCTGGCGGTGGCCTCGAATCCGAACGGCGGATTCACCACCAGCATCCCGCAGCCGCGCATGCTGGCGGTCCAGCCGTCCGGGAGAACCGAGATCTCGATCTGCAGGATCTTGGGGATGCCGGTCGCGGCGACGTCGCGTTCGAAGGCACGCATCGACATCGGCTCCATCAGGGGATACCAGAGCGCATAGACCCCGGTGGCAAAACGGTGATTGGCCTCCACCAGTGCCTGGGTCAGGCGATCGAATTCCTTCGAGCGGTCGAAAGACGAATCGATAAATACCAGGCCGCGGCGCTCCTTCGGCGGAAGAAAAGCTTTCAGCCCCTGATATCCGTCCATCAGTTGCACTTTCACCTGGCGGTCGTGAGCAAACAGACCGCCCAGTTCTTCGCAGTCCTTGCGGTTCAGCTCCGAAAGCACCATGCGATCAGTCGGCCGCAACAAGCGGCGCACGATCCGCGGGGAGCCGGGATAGAAACGCAGTTCGCCAAGCTTGTTCTCTCCGCGGATGGCGTCGAAATAAGGGACAAAGATGTTGGGCACATCCTTGCGGCCCCAGACCAGGAAGATGCCCTCCCGGTGCTCGGCGTTCTTCTGCGCCCATTCATGCGTCAGGTCATAGCGGCCGGTGCCGGCGTGGGTGTCGAGCACGAAGAACGGCTTGTCCTTCTTCTCCAGTCCGAGCACGAGTTGCGCAAGCAGCGAATGCTTGAACACATCGGCAAAGTTTCCAGCGTGAAATTGGTGGCGGTAGGCGAGCATCCGGTAATACGAGTTGAAAGGTTAAAGGTCAAAGGGGAGAGTTAAAAGACTACCAAGGCGGGGCCAGAATCCCGATTTTACTTTCACCTTTCCCCTTTTACCTTTTTCCTTCGCCGAAGTCCTAATAGGACTTCGGAAGACCAAGCACCTTTTCGGCAATGAAACACAGCACAAGTTGCGGGCTGACCGGAGCGAGGCGCGGGATCATTGCCTCGCGCAGGTAACGCTCGACGTGATATTCCTTCGCATAGCCCATGCCGCCCAATGTGAGCATGGCCTGCTCGCAGGCCGCGAAGCAGGCCTCGGCCGCCAGGTACTTCGCGGCATTCGCTTCGGCGCCGCAGGGTTCGTTGTTGTCGTACAGCGACGCCGCCTTGAACACCATCAGGTTGGCCGCTTCGAGTTCCATCCAGCAGCGCGCGAGCGGGTGCTGGATCGCCTGATTCTGGCCTATTGGCCGGTCGAACACGATTCTTTCCTTTGCATATTCGGTGGCGCGCGCCAGCGCCGCGCGGCCGAGGCCCACCGCTTCCGCCGCGATGAGGATGCGTTCAGGATTGAGGCCATGCAGGATGCAGTCGAACCCTTTGCCCTCCTCGCCTATGCGATCGGCCACGGGCACAGGTAGCTCGTCAATGAACAGCATATTGGAATCCACCGCCTTGCGACCCATTTTCTCGATTTCGCGCACTTCCACGTGGCGCCGGTCCAGCGCGGTGTAGAACAGGGTGAGGCCGTCGGTCGGTTTCGCGCCGGGCGCTCCCGTTCGCGCAAGGATCAGCATCCGGTCCGCAACCTGAGCGGTGGAAATCCAGATCTTCTGGCCGCGCAATACGTAGCGATCGCCTTCGCGCCGCGCCGCGGTCGCAATTTTTGCGGTGTTCAGTCCGGCATCCGGCTCCGTCACCGCGAAACAGGCCTTCTGTTCGCCGCGGACCAGTGGCGGCAGCCAGCGCTGCTTCTGCTCCTGCGTGCCGAAGACAACGACCGGATTGAGCCCGAAGATGTTCATGTGCACGCTGGAGGCACCGGAAAATCCCGCGCCCGATTCGCTGATTGCCTGCATCATCAGCGCCGCCTCGGTGATGCCCAGTCCCGCGCCGCCGTAAGCCTGCGGCATCGCGACTCCCAGCCAGCCTGCCTGCGCCACCGCCTTGTGAAAATCCTCCGGAAAGCCACCGTCCCGATCGCGCTCGAGCCAGTACTTCGCATCGAAGCGCTCGCACAGTTTCGCCACCGCATCGCGGATGGCGAGTTGGTCGGGAGAGAAGGAGAAGTTCATATTCAGGGGAGAGGGACGAGGGGCGAGGGGCGAGGGACTAAATCAACCGAAAACCAAGGAGCCATCCGTGCGTAGGATGTTCCCCTCGTCCCTCGCCCCTCGCGCCTTCACTCATATTTTCGTCACTCCCTTGCGCCCGAGTTCGGCGATCTCATCATCACTGTATCCCGCTTCCCTCAACACTTCCGCGGAATGCTCTCCCAGCCTCGGAGCGTGACGCTGCGCGCCCGGCGGCGAGTCGGACCAGTTCGTGGGTGTGCGCATGGTGCGCAGCGTGCCTTCGCTCGGATGTTCTTCCATTGAGAAGAAACCCGTTGCCGTGAGGTGGGGATCGTCGATGAGGTCTGTCACATCGTTCACGGGAGCGACCGGAATGTCCGCCTTCTCCATCAGCGCCATCCATTCGGCCGTGGTACGGGTGATGATGACACCGGCGAGCCAGCCGTAGATCTCGGCAATATGCCGTGCCCGATTTGCCTGCGTCGCGTAGCGCGAGTCCTTCATCAGGCCAGGCTGGCCAATCGCATCCGTGAAGCTCTTCCACTGCTTGTCGTTGTAGACCAGGATGCACAGATAACCGTCGCTCGTCTGGTAGGGTTTGCGCGCCAGCAGGCGCGCATAGCCAGTGTCGCCGCTGGGCGGGTCGAAGGTCAGGCCCGCCGAATGGTCGCCGAGCACGAATTGCGCGAGGCTCTCGAACATCGGCACTTCGACCGACTGGCCCTGGCCGGTGCGTTCACGGTGGAACAGCGCCGCCGTCACGGCGTACACGGCGTGCAGGCCGGTGACGCGATCGGCCAGGTTCACCGGCGCATAGGCCGGCGCGGCGGCGCCGGATTTCCTTACCAGGGACGGAATGCCGGAGATGCCCTGGATCAGGTCGTCGTACGCCGCCTTTGCGGCATAGGGGCCGCGCTGGGAATAGCCATAGGCTCCGACGTAAATGATCTTTGGATTGACCTTGCGCAGGTCTTCGTAGGACAGGCCGAGGCGCGCCATGGCCTGCGGCCGAACGTTGTAGATCAGCACGTCGGTTTTCGGAATCAGGCGTATCAGCGCCTCGCGTCCTTCCGGCTTCTTCAGGTCGAGCACGATGCCGCGCTTGCCGCGATTCAGGTTCAGAAAAATATAGCCCATGCCCGGATTTTTCATCGGCGCGGGATGGCGCATGTTGTCGCCGTCGCGGGGCTCCACCTTGATGACGTCGGCGCCGAGTTCTGCGAGCAACTGGGTCGCGAACGGACCCATGACTACTGTGGTGAGATCGAGGACCCTCACCCCGGAGAGCGGACCTGGCATTTTTTTCTGGCCTTTTTTATTCGGGTTGGATGTTTGCGGCGCGTACGAGTTTACCCCAGTGCGCAATCTCGCCGCGCATGTAACGGTCGAACTGCGCGGTGCCCATCGGCGCGATCTCGAATCCGATCGCCGCGAACTGCGCCTGCGTCTGCGCGTCCGCCAGCACCTTCAGACTGTCCTTCTCCAGTCGCGAGAGGATGGCGGGTGGCGTGCCGGCCGGTGCGAATATGCCGTTCCAGGAAGTCATGTCGAAACCTTGCAGCGTCTCGCCGATGGCGGGCGCATCCGGCAGCAATGCCGAGCGGTTTGCCGTGGTCACCGCCAGGATGCGCAGTTTCCCCGCCTTGACATGCGGCATGGCCGTGGTGAAGTCGGCAACCATGACCTGCAACCTGCCCGCCACCAAATCCAGGATCGCCTGCGGACTCGCCTTGTAGCCGACGCGCACCAGGTCGAGTCCTGCCATCACGTTAAGCGTTTCCGCGCCGATCATGGACGCGGTGCTGGCGGTGCCATAAGAAAGCTCACCCCGGTGCGCCCTGGCATAGGCAAGAAACTCGGCTGTCGACTTCACCGGCAGATCGGGATTCACCACCAGCATGAAAGGCAGCATGCCGACCCGGACGATGGGATCGAAGTCCCTGACAGGATCGTAGCCCAGCGTTTTGTACAGATGGGGATTGGCGCTGTGCGTGCTGTTGGTCGTCATGAGCAGCGTGTAACCGTCGGGAGCGCTGCCCGCGACGGCCATTGCCGCGATCTGGCCGTTGGCGCCGGCCTTGTTCTCGACGACCACCGGCTGTCCGAGTAGCGATCCGAGCTGATGTGCAAGCAGCCGTCCCGCGGAATCCGTGGCGCTCCCGGCGGCAAACGGGATGACAAGACGAATGGGCTTCGCGGGCCAGGTTTCGGCAGCCTGGGCGATCGCACTCCCTGCAGCGAGGAGGCATGCGACGAACAGCGCCAGCACTCCTTTCATCGAACCACCCGCTCGGGCTTTTCCTCGTACGGCGGCGAATAGATCACCAGCACCCTGGCTGGCGTGTCGCTGGTAACTGTAAAGACGTGGGGAACGTCGGGCGGGAAAAAGCAGCAGTCGCCCGGTGACAGTTCACAGACCTCGCCTCCGACCTCAGCGCGAGCGCGGCCTTCCAGCAGATAACAAACCTGTTCGATTCCGGGATGTGCATGCGGCAGGGCACCCTTGCCTTTTTCGATCACGCCCAGAACCACTTCGATGTTCTTTGCGCCAACGGTCTGCGGTCCTATCAGGCGCCGGTTCACGGTGCCTGTATGGTTCGCCGGATGGTAGCCAGGCACGTCGTCCTGGCGCACGAAATAGCGGGACCTTGCAGTTGCTGACATATTTTCTCCTCTTCGGAACGCATTCTAAGCTGGTGTCAGCGAATAACGAGGTATCAGGTCAAAGGGAAAAGGTTAAAGGTG
>JBKJUC010000239.1:0-14125 GCA_046590325.1 Burkholderiales bacterium
ACAAACAGACCTTCCGCCCTATAATGCACACTCTGTTTTTTGCGGGAATAGCTCAGTTGGTAGAGCGCAACCTTGCCAAGGTTGAGGTCGGGAGTTCGAGCCTCCTTTCCCGCTCCAAATTCCCAGAGGGAAAACGTCCATCACCGTTTTCCCTTTTTTAATTTAATTTGTAGGCTTTGCGCGGCCGTTCGATCCTGGTTGCGCAAAGGATTGATCTTTCAGCGCTGCCGTATCAGGCGCACCCATTCCTGGCGGGATGGCAGAGTGGTCATGCAGCGGCCTGCAAAGCCGTGTACGCCGGTTCGATTCCGACTCCCGCCTCCAACTTCCGTAGAATCCTTGCTTATACCCGGATGGTGCAGTGGCAGGCCGGATCGATGAGTCGGAGGTCCGGCAAGGGACGGTGTCCCTTGTGTCATCGTCACTTGGGCTCCGTCCCTAACAACTACGTAAAATCCCGCTGGTCGCCCGGATGGTGAAATTGGTAGGCCGGATCGATGAGTCGGAGGTCCGGCGAGGGACGGTGTCCCTTGTGTCGTCGTCAATTGGGCTCCGCCCCTAACAACTACGTAAAATCCCGCTGGTTGCCCGGATGGTGAAATTGGTAGACACAAGGGACTTAAAATCCCTCGGGCCTTAAAAGCCCATGCCGGTTCGATTCCGGCTCCGGGCACCAATCAGTCCTCCCAACTTCAAAAACGCCTCCCCATGGAACGCCTCACTTCGCACCAGAACGCGCATTTCAAGCTGGCGCGCAAGCTGGCCGAATCCGCGCGGGAACGCAGCAAGAACGGGAAGTTGCTGCTTGATGGCACCCGCCTGATTCGCGCTTACACAGATCAATCCGGATTCGACGACGTATTGCTTCTGTTGAGTGAAGCAGGTGCAGGACGGAGCGAAGTCCAGGAACTGATCGAGGCCGCAAAGAAGCGTAACGTCTTTTTGCTTGCGGACGATCTTTTCGCCGAAATCACCCAGGTGGAAACGCCCGAGGGCGTGACGGCGATCGCGCCCATCCCGCATGTCGCTTCCCGGCCCAAAGATGATTTCCGGGTCCTGATCGATGGCGTCCAGGATCCGGGCAATCTCGGTGGACTGCTACGCACCGCTGCCGCGGCCGGAGCGACCTCCGCGCATCTAACCAAAGGCTGTGCCGACGTCTGGTCCCCGAAATCTCTTCGCGGCGGCATGGGAGCGCAATTTGTCCTGCCGGTGCGCGAACGCGTCGACTTGACGACGGCGCTTGCCAGCTTCAGGGGCAGCGTCATCGCCACCAGTCCCTACGCCGACCAGTCGATCCACGACGTCGACCTGACCGGCCCTGTCGCGCTGATTTTTGGGAGCGAGGGCAGGGGCCTGGGGGCCGAAGGCCGGGCACTGGCCACCCAGCTTGTCCACATTCCCATGGCTGGGAAAGTCGAGTCACTAAACGTGGCCGCGGCTGCGGCTGTTTGCTGCTTCGAGCGGCTGAGGCAGCGCAGTTCTAAAAAAGCCAGATAGCTGGCGCACCGTCCCGAGTTCTTGCTTAAGCGCAGATCGAGACCCTTTTTCTTTTAAGTAGGTCGGGGGCTTATCGAGGATCCAGAGGGCGAGGGCCTTGCCGGGAGCGCCTCGGTTTGAATGGTTAATCGCATTCTGCACCTAATTTAACATAATATTGATTATGCGTGTATTGATAGAACCCAAACGCCAGCGACCAAGACCGCAAATCCAGTTCAGGTGGCTGATTTGAAGAGCCTGAAGAAGTTATCGGTGGTTGCCTGAGCCACGGCTTCCGTGGGTATGCCTTTAAGTTTGCCGATTTCCTCAGCGACGAAGCGCACGTACGCGGGTTGGTTGGTCTTGCCGCGGTAAGGCACTGGTGCGAGATACGGCGAGTCCGTTTCGATCAGCATGCGATCCAGCGGAACCATCCTGGCCACGTCTTTCAGTCGGAGGGCATTCTTGAACGTCACGATTCCCGAGAACGAGATCAGGAAGTTCATGTCCATGGCGGCCTGGGCCACCTCGGCGGTCTCGGTAAAGCAATGCATGACGCCGCCGATTTCCGCTGCCTTTCCCTCCCGCATGAGCCGCAGCGTGTCTTCGGCGGCCTCCCGGGTATGGATGATCAGTGGCTTGCCAATTACCCTGGCGGCCTGGATGTGCCGGCGAAAGCGCTCTCGCTGCCATTCCAGATCCCCCTGGAGCCGGTAGTAATCCAGCCCGGTTTCGCCGACGGCAACGACGCGTGGATGGCCGGCCAAAGCGACGAGACGATCCACATCCGGATCCTCGCCGACTTCCGTGTCCGGATGCACGCCGGCCGAAGCAAATACATTCGAAAAGCGCTCTGCCAGACCCAGAACTTCGGGGAAAGCTTCGAGGGTGACCGACACACAGAGGGCGTGACCCACGGCGTTGGCTTTCATCGCGCCAAGAACGCCGTCAATGTCGGCAATAAACTCGGGAAAATTGATGTGGCAGTGAGAATCGACGAACACAATTATTTAACTATCAAAGAACTGAAGAGATGATCTCAAGTAATTTCGTGATATTTCAATGCAGTCCCGGGTAACCGTAGAGCACGCTTTCGACGGCAAGGCGCTTGTTCAAGGGATGCTGGGAAACGCGGCCATATTGGATCACGGTGTCGTACCAGGCCATCAAGGCTTCCGGCCTTGCCTCTCCAGCCAGTTTCTCCAAGGCGCTCCGGTAATCCAGGTGATAGCGAACCTTGCCTCCGGACTTGATCACTGCAATGTCATAAGCCCATTGCTGCAGCAAGCCCGCCAGTACGGGACCTTCGATCGGTTCGGCGCGCTCCGCCGCAATGAGTGGATTGAACCCCGGCCGCGCCATGACTTCGAGCAGCAACTTGCGTTGAGTCCAATACTCGGGCGTTTCAGCTTTCTCGACGGCTGCCAGCGGCGCATAAGCACCCTGTGCCAATGCCAGTTCCGGTTGCTCCACGCCCCTGCCCTTCAACCAACCCAATGCGACGTCGGGTGCCGGGAGCGCGAAGGGCACCTGGAAGCAGCGGCTTCGAATGGTTGGAAGCAGGCGATCCGGCTTGTGGCTAACCAACAGGAAATAGGTATTCCCAGGCGGCTCCTCGAGGATCTTGAGCACCGCATTCGCGGCGCCGGGCTGCATGGCTTCAGCCGGCGCAATCAGAATGACTTTGGCGTGGCCGCGATACGCGGTGGTCGCGACAAATTCGCCGAGCGAACGGATGCGATCCACGGAAATCTGCTTGCTTGGTTTTTTCGTCGTGGAGGCCGCTTCCTCTCCCTCCCCCGGCACGTCATCCTCGGTGGGCAGTTCGACCAGGCGCAGATCCGGGTGATTGCCCGCGGCAATCAGGTGACATGACGCGCACCTTCCGCATGCGCCAAGGCCATCGCGCGGCGACTCGCAAAGGATGGCCCTGGCCAGGAACAGCGCCGTCGTCCTTTTGCCAAGTCCCGGCTGGCCGCTCAACAGCAGCGCACCGGGCAGGTCAGCGATTCTTGCGGGAAGACGCGCCAGTGGCGCTGCGATCCAGGGAAACCCTATTTCTTCCATAGCTGCGACAGACGTTCTTCGACTTCCGTGCGGATTTCGGCGATGGACTTATCGCCATCGATCCGGGTAATGCGCTGTGGGGCCGCCCGCATGCGATCCACATAGGCATCCCGCACCCGCGCAAAGAAGGCCGCGCCTTCGCGCTCGAAACGATCCGGCGATTTGATCCGGGCAACACGCTCGCGCCCGACTTCCGCGCTGACGTCGAAAAACAGCGTCAGATCCGGTTGCAGGTGCGGATGCGTCCAGGTCTCCAGCGCTTCCAGCTTGCCCTTGGGCACACCGCGGCCGCCGCCCTGATAAGCGAAGCTTGCGTCCGTGAAGCGGTCGCACAGCACCCAGTCGCCACGCTGCAAGGCAGGCTGAATCACCTCTTCCAGATGCTGGCGGCGTGCCGCGAATATCATCAAGGCTTCGGTTTCCGAATGAATCGGCTGGCTGGATCCGAGCAGCAATTCCCGCAACTGTTCACCGAGCGGGGTGCCGCCCGGTTCGCGCGTCACGACGTGTTTGATTTGCATGCCCTGCAGTAATTGCTGTGCCCAGGCCAGATGCGTGCTCTTCCCTGCCCCATCGATGCCTTCAAAAGTGATAAATCTTCCTCGCGTCATTGGGATCGCGATCTCGATCTCTGGTACTTGTTCACCGCCTGATTATGCTCTATCAGCGTCGACGAGAACTGATGGCTGCCATCACCGCGCGAAACGAAATAGAGAACCGATGTCTGGGCGGGATTCAAAGTGGCCCGTATCGAAGCATCGCCCGGCATCGCAATCGGGGTCGGCGGCAGACCGCCGCGCATATAGGTGTTGAAAACACCGTCGGTTACCAGGTGCCGGCGCGTCAGGTTGCCATCAAAAGTTTCACCCAACCCGTAGATGATCGAAGGGTCGGTCTGCAGGCGCATGCCGCGTTTGAGACGATTGACGAACACGGCTGCAACCAGTTCCCGTTCATCGTTGCGTCCGGTTTCCTTTTCGACGATGGAGGCCAGAATCAAGGCTTCGTAGGCATTGCGCAGCGGCAGCTTCTTTGCACGCTGCGCCCAGTGTTCCGTCAGCGTCGCCTGCATTTTCTGGTAGGCCTGGCGCAGCAGGGTCAGGTCGCTGGTGCCCGCGGCAAAACGATAGGTGTCCGGAAAAATCCAGCCTTCCAGGGACTTTTCCGTCGAGCCAATGCGCTCCAGGATTTCGGCATCGGTCAGTGCGGTGGTTTCGTGCTTGACGGAGGGGTGCTGATTCAGGACTGCCCGGATCTGACGGACAGTCCATCCTTCGGTAAACCGGATCTCGGCCTGGGTGAATTCACCGCGAATGATCTTGTCGAGCAGGCGTTGGGGCGTGACGCGTTTCGCTACCTCGTAGCTGCCGGCCTTGACCTCCTCCGCGACGCCAAGGCTTCGGGCCAGGATGATGAAGCTCCAACGTTCGGAAATCAGCCCAGTCCGTGCGAACTGCTCAGCAACCGCCTTAAGGCTCTTGCCCTGGCCGACGTTGAATTGGCGCGAATCGGGCGGC
Organism: Burkholderiales bacterium; assembly: GCA_046590325.1. Classification (GTDB taxonomy): domain Bacteria; phylum Pseudomonadota; class Gammaproteobacteria; order Burkholderiales; family JACQAP01; genus JACQAP01. The sequence goes on from JBKJUC010000239.1 coordinate 5,064, forward strand.
ACTTCGATGGGCGTGAGGGCGAAATAGGCGAGCCAGCCGACGCCGCACAGAATGGCGACAAGCCCGATCACGAAGACAGCGCGCAGCAGGCGCCCGAATGTCCACGTGGGCTGGGGAAGAAACAGGTTCTTGCGCCGGGCCATTTTTGAGGGAACTACCTCGCGAAAACGATCGCCTTGCGATGTGAACGCGGCCTCGCCGGTTCAGCGATTGGCCGGCTGGACAACCTCGTCGGTTCCGGGTGGATCAGATTGCCCGGAAGATCAGGGTGCCGTTGGTGCCGCCGAAGCCGAAGGAATTCGACATCACGACGGAGATCTTCATCTCGCGCGCCTTGTTCGGTACGTAATCGAGGTCGCACAGCGGATCCTGCTCGAACATGTTGATGGTCGGCGGGGCGATCTGGTCCGCGAGGGACATGACCGAGAATACCGCCTCCACCCCGCCCGCCGCACCGAGCAGATGTCCCGTGGCAGATTTCGTGGAACTGACGGCAAGTTTCTTTGCATGGTCGCCGAAGCAGCGCTTGACGGCGACGGTTTCTGCGAGATCTCCGAGTTGCGTCGAAGTGCCGTGCGCATTGACGTAATCGACATCCTGCGGATTGACGGCGCCATTGCGCATCGCATTGGCCATGCCACGTGCAGCACCTTCCCCATCCTCGCAGGGGGCGGTGATGTGATGCGCATCCGCGCTCATGCCATAACCCGGGAGTTCACAGTAAATTCTGGCGCCACGTGCCTTGGCGTGTTCGAGTTCTTCGAGCACCAGCACGCCGGCACCCTCTCCAAGCACGAAGCCGTCGCGTCCGGTATCCCAGGGGCGGCTTGCAGTGGCCGGATCGTCGTTGCGGGTGCTGAGCGCCCGCGCGGCGGAAAAGCCGCCAAGGCCGAGCGGCGATATGCAGGCTTCCGCACCACCGGCGACCATCACGTCTGCATCGCCATATTCGATCAGGCGCGCCGACTCGCCGATGCAGTGGTTCGCGGTGGTACAGGCGGTCACCATGGCCAGGCAGGGACCTTTGTACCCGTACATGATCGAGAGGTTGCCGGAGATCATGTTGATGATCGCGCCGGGAATGAAGAACGGCGAGATTTTGCGCGGGCCGCTCTCGATCAGCAACTTGTGGGTTTCCTCGATCATCGGCAGGCCGCCGATGCCGGAGCCGACGTTGACGCCGATGCGCTCGGCATCCTTAGGATTGGCTTCCAGTCCGGAGTCCCTTATTGCCTCAACTGCGGCCGCAATCCCGTAATGAATAAAGGTGTCAACGCGCCTCGCCTCTTTCGGGGAGAGCACACTGCCGACGTCGAAATTCTTTACCTCCCCGGCGATCTGGGATGCGAAGGGAGTGGCGTCAAAGCGCGAGATCCGCGTGATGCCGGATTTGCCCGCCAGAATGTTCGACCAGGCTTCCTTGACGCTGTTGCCGACCGGACAAACAATCCCCAGGCCGGTTACTACAACGCGGCGTCTAGACAACTCGACTCCAGAAGATGAGAGGGTAAGGCGTGATTAGTTAAGGTGTGCCTTGATGTAATCTGCGGCCTGCTGCACGGAAGTGATTTTTTCAGCTTCCTCGTCGGGGATCTCGCACTCGAACTCTTCTTCAAGCGCCATCACCAGTTCGACAGTATCGAGGGAATCGGCTCCGAGGTCATCGACGAACGTGGATTCGTTCTTCACGTCCGCCTCGTTCACGCCCAGTTGCTCGGCGACGATTTTTTTAACACGCTGTTCTACGGATTCCATTAATGTCCCTTCCCTTGTACTTGAAGATGCTGTTACACGAGACGGCTGGCACGCGGCTCCCGGTTATACGACCCGAGGTGCCCGACCAAGCCAAATACGCGCCGTAGTCTACCAAAATTAACGGGTCTTCGGCGTCAATCCATGTACATTCCGCCGTTGACATGCACGCTGTTGCCGGTGATATAAGCCGCACCGGTCGAAGCCAGGAAAGTTACGGCGGCTGCAACTTCCTCCGCCAGGCCGAATCGCCCGAGCGGAACATGTGCCAGCAGCGCAGTTTTCTGCGCTTCCGGCAACCCCTTTGTCATGTCCGTGTCGATAAAACCGGGCGCCACACAGTTTACCGTGATGTTACGGCTGCCGACTTCCCGTGCCAGGGATTTGCTGAAACCGACGATTCCCGCCTTGGCGGCCGCGTAATTGGCCTGCCCCGGATTGCCCATGGAACCCACAACCGAAGTGATATTGATGATGCGTCCGTAGCGGGCTTTCATCATCGAACGAATGACCATCTTGCTCAGTCGGAATACTGACTTGAGGTTGGTATCCATGATCTCATCCCATTCGCTGTCCTTCATCCGCAGCAATAAATTGTCACGGGTTATCCCGGCGTTGTTTACCAGGATTGCGACCAGGCCGAACCGGGCTTCGATTTTTTCGATGACTGCCTCAGTTTGCGAGACGTCGTTCACATTCAGCTGGAATCCCGAACCCTTGATGCCCGCGGTAGCGAGATATTCTGATATCGACGTTGCTCCCGTGTCGCTGGTTGCCGTGCCCGCAACGATGGCGCCCGCGTTGCCCAGCGCCACCGCTATGGCCCGGCCAATCCCGCGGCTTGCGCCGGTCACAAGCGCGACTTTTCCCTCTAGCATCACTCCTCCCGTCATTTCAACGCAACCAGCGCATCCTTGAAAGCCGCTTCGTCGCTTAGCGACAGAATCTTTGCTTCCGGAGCGATTCTCTTGTTGAGGCCGGCCAGGACCTTGCCGGGACCGCATTCCACGATATGCGTGGCGCTGTCAGCGACGAGTGCGCGCACCGTATCGACCCAGCGTACCGGCTGGCACAGCTGACGAACCAGGGCGTCCTTGATTGCGTCGCCGGACGACGCGCTTTTAACATCCGCGTTGTGCAGCACCGGGATTGCCGAAGCCCGGATGCTCACACCAACGAGGCGTTCACGCATGCGTTCGGCGGCGGGCCGCATCAGGCTGCAATGCGACGGCACGCTCATGGGCAGCAGGACGACGCGTTTCGCGCCCTTCGCTTTGGCGATTTCCATGGCGCGTTCGACGGCGGCCTTGTTACCGGCGATCACAACTTGCGCCGGGGAGTTGAAGTTCGCGGCTTCCGCGACCTCACCGCCACCGCTGGCCTCGGCGCATGCCGATTTCACCACGTCGTCGTCAAGGCCGAGGATCGCCGCCATCGCCCCTACTCCTGCGGGGACGACCTCCTGCATGGCCTGCGCACGGAAGCGAACCAGTTCCACCGCATCCGTGAAATCGAGAGCGCCGCCAGCCACCAGGGCCGAGTACTCGCCCAGGCTGTGGCCTGCGAACAGTTCCGGCTTGGCTCCGTTCGCTGCCTGCCAGGCGCGGTAGACAGCGATGTCTGCAGTGAGCATCACCGGCTGGGTATTCACCGTCAGATTGAGTTCTTCCGAAGGACCTTCGCCGACCAGTTTCCACAAATCCTGTCCAAGTCGATCGGAAGCCTGAGCGAACGTTTCACGCACGCCGGCGAGTTGTGCAAAAGAATGCATCATTCCCATCGACTGGGAACCCTGACCGGGAAATACGAAAGCGATTTTCACGATTATCGGGATATCCTGTTCCAGATTTACCAGCGCAGCAGCACCGCGCCCCAGGTGAATCCGCCGCCCACACCTTCGAGCAGCAGTGTCTGGCCGCTACGGATGCGCCCATCATGTACAGCTTCATCCAGCGCCAGCGGTATGGAGGCCGCAGAGGTGTTGCCATGGTGATGAACGGTGGCGATCAGTTTTTCGACCGGCAGGCCGAGTTTTTTTGCCGTTGCTTCCATGATGCGGATGTTGGCTTGATGCGGCACGAACCAGTCGAGATCCGCGACCGTCAGTCCTGCAGTGTCGAGAGTTTCACGCGCGACCTCTTCGAACGCCCGCACTGCGAATTTGAACACGGCGCCGCCGTCCATGTGAACGAACGGCGTTCCCGACACCTTGCCGCCGTTGACGCTACCCGGCACGCACAGCATGTCCTTGTAACTGCCATCGGCGTGAAGCTTCGTGGCCAGAATCCCTGGCGTATCGCTTGCCGCAACGACCACGGCCCCTGCCCCGTCGCCGAACAGTACGCAAGTGCCGCGGTCGGTCCAGTCAAGGATGCGTGAATAAACTTCGGCGCCGACGATGAGGACGCGGCGGGCTTGTCCGGCACGGATGAACAGGTCCGCGATGGTTAGTGCGTAAACAAAACCGCTGCATACCGCCTGAACGTCGAAAGCCGGACAACCAGCGATCCCGAGCTTGGACTGCAGGATGCAGGCCGTGCTGGGAAAGACCATGTCCGGCGTGGTGGTGGCAACGATCAGCAGGTCGATGTCCGAAGCTTGTACCCCTGCCGCTTTCATGGCGCTCTGCGCGGCGGGCATGGCTAGATCGCTGGCCAACTGACCTTCCGCGGCGACATGACGGCTGCGAATGCCGGTGCGCGTACGTATCCAGTCGTCGGAAGTGTCGACGATGCGCTCGAGTTCGCTATTGGTCAGCACCTTCTCGGGCAAATAGCTTCCGGTGCCAATAATGCGTGAGTGAATCATGCCGCTTTCTGATGGATGGTGGCGATGCGGTCGCTGATACGGCGAAGCACCTCATTGCGGGCTTCTTCGCAGGCGCGCTCGATAGCACAACCAAAACCGAAACTGTCGGCGGAGCCGTGGCTCTTGACGACGATGCCCTTCAGGCCCAGCAGGCTTGCGCCGTTGTAGCGGCGGTGATCTACGCGGCGGCGAAAGGCGTTGATGACCGGGAGCGCCACAGCGCCCGAGAGTTTGGTGAGCAGGTTCCGGCCAAACTCCTCGCGAAGGTAGGAGGCGAGCATTTGCGCCAAGCCTTCTGATGTCTTCAATGCGACATTGCCGACGAATCCATCGCAGACGATCACGTCCGTGGTTCCTTTATAGATATCCGTGCCTTCTATGTTGCCGTAAAAATTGAGACCGCTGTTCCTCAGCAGTTCCGCCGCCTGCTTGACCACTTCGTTGCCCTTGATTGCTTCCTCGCCGATATTCAGCAATCCGACGCTGGGGCGATCGATGTGATCCACCGCGGCAACCAGCGACGAACCCATGACTGCGAATTGCAGCAGATGTTCGGCTGTGCAATCCACATTGGCGCCGAGATCCAGCACGCAGGTGCGGCCACGCTGCGTTGGCAGGAAGGAGGCAATGGCGGGCCGGTCGATGCCAGGCAGCATTTTCAGCACGAAGCGCGAGATTGCCATGAGCGCGCCGGTGTTGCCCGCGCTGACACAGGCATCGGCTTCGCCCGTCTTGACGAGATCGACAGCCAGACGCATGGAAGAGTTGCGCTTGCCGCGCAGGGCCGAGGCTGGCGGCTCGTCCATTCCGACGACCTCGGCGGCGTTTTTGACCAGAATGCGGTTGTCGGGTTTTGCACCGCGACGCTTGAGTTCCGCATCTATGACGTCAGGGAGTCCCACCAGCACCACCCGCCCATCGGTAACCCGGGCGACAAAATCCAGCGCGGCCGGCACTGTGACATGAGCGCCGTGATCGCCGCCCATGCAATCAAGGGCTACAGTAACAGTCATGACACCGGCACAGACCGTTCAGACAAGCTGAATGCGCCTGCTGCCGCCTTCAACAGATCGGGGGTCCCGGGCGAGCGGGATGAAACAGGCGCCAGGATCATGCCTTTTAGCCGCGAGGGTGCGCGGCCAGAAGCCAACGGGGCGCTAGTCGCCCTTGGTCTTGACGACCTTCTTGCCGCGATAGTAGCCGTTCGGGCTGATGTGGTGGCGCAGGTGCACCTCGCCCGAAGTCGGCTCGACCGCGATGGGCGGACTGGTGAGAAAGTCGTGAGAGCGGTGCATGCCACGCTTTGACGGGGACTTCTTGTTCTGTTGAACTGCCATGAGATTACTCCTTGCAATCGAATCTTGTTCACTGCCGTTTCAGCGTCGACAACTTGCCAAACGGCGAATCTGCTTCCGCGCCTGAACCTGTACGCGCCGCCTGACATTTACCCGGTTCGTGACTCGGGACCATCGGCAGGCTCAGGATCACCTCATCCTCAATCAGAACGATTACATCTAGTTTGGGGTCTGCGTAAATCTGCTCGACATCGTCAGCTTCTTCCGCCGGATCGCTCAACTCCGTACCCTGCGCGACAAGTTCGAACTCGCGCTCGGAATCTATTCGCAAGCCCAGCGGCCCCAGGCATCGCTGGCAAACCAGCTTGAGATCACCCGACACCGACAGCCGTAGCGAAGGTTTCTCTTCCGCGTTAACGAAACCGGAGAGCCGGTAACTGATCGCGCCGGTATCATCAGCGAGTGCGTCATGAAGGCGGGTCAGATTTCCAACCGCCGTCTCGCCGCTCAGTTCCTCCGCCTCCCGCGCAAACGCCACGCTGTCAACGACAGGCCGGTCAAACATAAGCCGCGCATAATATTGATTTTGAACACCTCTGTCAAAACAAAATGCCGTCAACAAACAGTGCTATGAAGCTGATTCTCGCCTCCACTTCGCGCTATCGCAAAGAGTTGCTTGCCCGCCTGAACCTCGCCTTCGACAGCCTGGCGCCTGGGGTGGATGAAACCCCGCTGGCGGGCGAACAACCGACCGAGACGGCCGGCCGCCTGGCGCTCGCCAAAGCCCAAGCCGTGCGCGATCGTAATCCCCACTCACTCATCGTGGGTTCTGATCAGGTCGCAATCTGTGACGGACAGCGGTTGGACAAGCCGGGTAACCATGCAAACGCTGTACGCCAGTTGCAACTGGCCAGCGGCCGGAGCGTCGTGTTCCATACTGCCGTCGTACTGCTTAATTCCGGTTCCGGCCGGATCCAGACCGAGCTGGTGCCGACCGAAACCCGCTTTCGCTCCCTTTCCTCTGAAGAGATCTTGCGTTATCTACGCGCCGAGCCGGCCTACGATTGTGCTGGCAGTGCCAAGTCGGAAGGCCTTGGCATCTCATTGCTGGAAGAGATCCGTTCACCCGACCCCACTGCCCTGATTGGGCTGCCCCTGATAGCCTTGTGCGCGATGCTCAGAAATGAAAATATTTGTGTTCCATAATAGTAAGTTACAATATATTCATAAAGTTTAACATGAGTAATGGCAGGTTATTTTTGATCCCTACGGATCTGGCGACCGGTACCGTCAATGCCTGGGTTGGTGCGCATTTGAAAGAGGCGGTCGCGAGCTTGCGCCACTTTGTGGTCGAGCATCCCAAAACCGCCCGTCAGTTCCTCAAGTCACTGGGACTGCCCTTGGCGGACTTGCGCCTTGACGTGCTGGACGAGCACTCCAAGGCGGCCGACGCGGCTGCGCTTGCGCGCTATCTGGAAAAAGGCGACCTGGGGCTGTTGTCCGAAGCGGGTTGTCCGGCCATAGCCGATCCGGGCGCGATGCTGGTGGAAGAGGCGCATCGACTCGGGGCGCGAGTGGTTCCGCTCGTCGGCCCGTCTTCCCTCGTTATGGCGCTGATGGCTTCCGGGCTCAATGGCCAGCGCTTTGCCTTCCACGGCTACCTGCCGCAGCGCTCGCCGGAGCGCGAGCAGTCCATCCAGCGGATCGAAGAGCGGTCAAGGCGCGAGGGGGAAACGCAGCTTTTCATCGAAGCCCCTTATCGGAACGATCAGATGCTGTCAGCCCTGCTTGCCACTTGCGGTCCCGGGACGCGGCTGTGCCTGGCCACCGACCTGACCGCAGCGGGCGAGCAGGTCATGACCCGAACCATGGCGGAATGGGCGAAGGCGGTGCCGAAGCTGGACCGCCGCCCGACCGTATTCCTGCTGCTGGCCGGGGTGACGGCTTCAACGAATCGTCGCGACCGATCCCGTCGTCCGAACTAGAGCTTCACCCATTGCGGCACCAAAGCGCTTGGCAAAGCGTTCCGCGAGGTTCTCGTGGGGCGTGAAATCCACAATGTTCTCGGCCTTGATGACTTCGCGCGCCACATATTCGACACCACCCAGGGCATCGGCCAGGCCGAGGTCGATACTCTTCTGTCCCGTCCACATGAGGCCGGAAAAAGTGTCCGGACCTTCCTTCAGGCGTTTGCCACGGCCTGTGCGCACGATATCCACGAACTGCTGGTGAATCTCGGCCAGCATTTTTTTCGCGTAGTCGCGCTGGGATGCGTCCATGGGAGAAAACGGATCCAGGAAACCCTTGTTCTCGCCGGCAGTCAGCAGCCGGCGCTCGACACCCAGCTTTTCCATTGTGCCGGTGAAACCGAATCCGTCCATCAGCACGCCGATGGATCCCACGATGCTCGCCTTGTCCACGTAGATCCGGTCCGCCGCGACCGCGACGTAGTAACCCCCTGAAGCGCAGATATCCTCGACAACGGCATATAGCGGCACCTCCGGATACTTTTCTCGAAGCCGCCGGATCTCGCTGTTGATGGTGCCTGCCTGTACCGGGCTGCCGCCGGGACTGTTGATGCGCAGGATGACGCCCCTGGTGCCCTTGTTTTCGAAAGCGTCCTGCAAGCCCTGGTTTATGCTGTCGGCGTTGGCCTGGCTGTCGGAGGAAATGACGCCGTTCAGTTCGACCAGGGCGGTATGGTCCCCGGGCAGCGACGCTTCGCGTCCCTGCAGCCAGCCGAACGCGGCGAAGAGGATGACGAACAGATAGATGAATGTGAGCGACTTGAAGAAAATGCCCCAGTTGCGGGCTTTACGCTGCTCATCCAGGGCGGAGCGCGCCAGCTTCTCGATGACGCCGCGCTCCCAGTTTGCCTCCCGAACTACTTCCGGACCTGCTTCAGCCATTAATCGATTCCTCTTCGTTGATCAAATAAACGCCGTCTGCCTGCTCTTCGATGTCGAGCTTCATCAGCTTCTGTCCGCGGCACGGGCCGCCGACGCATTCGCCCGTATCGGGCCGGTAGATCGCGCCGTGCGTGGAACAGACCAAGTATAAACCGGAGATATCGAAGAACTCTCCGTTGTTCCAGTCGAGCTCCACCCAGACGTGGGCACAGCGGTTGACATACGCGTGCGCCTTACCCCGATATCGGACCACGAACGCAGGTTTGTCGCCCGTTTCCGTCTGCACGCGGAAGCGAAA
>JBKJUC010000253.1:0-3725 GCA_046590325.1 Burkholderiales bacterium
TCGAACGCGTCCAGCCATTCCTTGGTCTCGATGGGATCGAGGTCCTGGGAGATGACGCGCCAGAGGCCGGAAACGCTGATGTCGGAAAGGTCGGTCATGCCGGGAATCTCCTCGCGGATCGGCGCCGGACTTGAGGGTCTGGTCGCCACTGTTGTTATGGGTGAAAGGCAGAATGCTACCTTGAACGGGAAAGCACGTGGTTTCGTTTACACCTCCCGGATGGGTGCTTTAAGGCACAATATGTCGAATAGACAGTGAAAGAGAAGACGAAATGCCGGAATTGAAGCTGGATTCGATAGACTGGAACATCCTGCGCCTGATTCAGGGGGACGCGCGGTTGTCCAATGTGGAACTGGCCAAGGCCGTCGGCTTGTCGCCTTCGCCCTGCCTCAGTCGCGTCCGCGCGCTGGAAGAGGCCGGCTATATCAGCCGTTATGTCACGCTGCTCGATGCCTTGCGCGTCGGGCTCAAGGTCAGCGTATTCATCCAGGTGACGCTGGAGCGTCAGATCGAGCCCGCGCTCGAGGCATTCGAAAAAGCGATCCGCGAGCGCCCGGAAGTCATGGAGTGCTACCTGATGACCGGCGACGCGGACTATCTGCTGCGGGTGGTGGTGCCGGACATCCAGATGCTGGAAGCCTTCATCCTCAAGTTTCTCACCCGCCTGCCCGGCGTCGGTAATATTCGCTCCAGTTTCGCGCTCAAGCAGGTGAAGTATCAGACGGCGTTGCCGCTGCCCGCGGCGACCGCCGCCAGGCACGAGGCACGAGGCGCGAGGCGCGAGGAGAAAAAGCGCAAAACCTGAACCGGCCACACGCCGACCTCAAGTGCGGTGGCGCAAAGGTCGCAGAGGCAAAGCAGAGGCGCGGGGAAATTCGTGAAATAGTTGACTCTGAGCATTGGGCGACTAGACTTTTTCCGTTCACCGTTCACCGTTCACCGTTCACCGTTCACCGTTCACCGTTCACCGTTCACCGTTCACCGTTCACCGCCCACACTGGCGACCGCCGAATGCAAAATCTTCGGCCTGGACGGAAAGCTTTACGCGCACGGCACGACGACCTGCCTGATTGCCCCGATTCTGGAAACTGCGAAGGATTGACACGAGGTGTTCCGATGATCCGTTTGTGCGCCGAGCCGGATATTCCGACGATCCACTCGATCATCAACGAATCCGCCCAGGCTTATCGGGGAATCATTCCGGCCGATTGCTGGCATGAACCGTATATGTCGGCGGATGCATTGACACGCGAGATCGGGAGCGGCGTCAGCTTCTGGGGTTGGGAGCAGGGTGGCATGCTTGTCGGCGTGATGGGCATCCAGGATGTCAAGGATGTGACCCTCATACGGCATGCCTACGTGAGGACGGCGCAACGGCGCGGGGGTGTCGGTGCACGGCTGCTCGCGCATCTTCGAACGCTCACCCGCAAGCCCCTGCTCATCGGCACCTGGGCAGCGGCGCACTGGGCAATCCAGTTCTACGAAAAGCAGGGCTTTTATGTCGTCGCGGACGAGGAGAAAGAACGCCTGCTGAGGAAATACTGGTCCATCTCCGACCGCCAGGTCGAGACTTCGGTGGTGCTGGCCGAGCACGACACACCGCGCGACCAAATCCCGGCGCACAAGACCTGAGAACAGGCGTGACGGCGCTGTGCCGTTCCGGTGCCACCGTTGGCAATGCCTCTTGCGCATCGTGAATTATTTCCCGCCCCCGCTGTTCGCGGGACGCAGCGATCTCTAGCCTTTGCATCGAAATGTGATGGACGAAGGGCGCAGCGAGGCGCCCTTTTTGTCTGTGCATGTAAACTGGCCGGCTGTGAACTCCCACAAACAGCCATGTATCCCAGTCGCATCGTCTGCCTGACCGAAGAGCCCACCGAGGTGCTTTACGCCCTCGGCGAGGAAAGCCGCATCGTCGGTATTTCCGGATTCACGGTGCGGCCACCACGCGCCCGCCGCGAAAAGCCGAAGGTTTCGGCCTTCCTCAGCGCCAAAGTCGACGACATCATCGAACTGAAGCCCGACCTTGCAATCGGCTTTTCCGACATCCAGGCCGATATCGCCCAGGCGCTGATCAAGCGCGGCGTCGAGGTCTGGATCAGCAACCATCGCTCCGTCGAAGGGATCTTCGGTTATGTGCGGCGCCTCGGTGCAATGGTCGGTGCCGGCGGAAAAGCGGAGGCCTATGCGCAAAAGCTCGAAGGCCATGTGGCTTCGATTCGTGAAGGCGCACTCAAGCTTCCCAAGAGGCCACGCGTTTATTTCGAGGAATGGGACGAACCGCAGATCAGTTGCATCCGCTGGGTCAGTGAACTGGTCGGGATCGCCGGCGGCGACGACATTTTCCCGGAGCGCGCAGCCGCCAGCCTGGCGAAGGACCGCATCCTCGCGGATCCAAAGGAAGTCATCGAACGCGCGCCGGACATCATCTTCGGTTCATGGTGCGGGAAGAAATTTCGTCCCGAACGCGTAGTGGCACGCAAAGATTACGATTCGATCCCGGCTGTACGCGATGGGGAATTGCATGAGGTAAAGTCGCCGATCATCCTGCAGCCCGGACCGGCGGCACTGACGGACGGACTGGATGCGTTGCACGCGGTGATTGCGCGCTGGGCCGAAAAATAAACCTGGAGGAGCAGAGATGGATATAAAACCGGGAGCGGCACCAAAGCTCACTTTTGAACACGTGCAGGTGAGGGCCGTATCCGTGCCCCTGCGCAGGCCGATCGTCGCGAAGGTAGGCGAGTACGCGCACTGGCCGTTCATCCTGATCGACGTGCAAACCAGGGAAGGCATCGTCGGCCGCAGCTATCTGGAACCTTACCTGCAGAAATCCGCAATGCCGTTTACCCGGATGATCGAGGATCTGGGCGAATCGCTGAAGGGGCAGGTCCTGGCGCCGCTCGATGCCTGTCGCGATGCGATGAAGACGCTGCATCTCAATGGCAGGGAGGGCATGACCCTCATTGCCATCTCGGGTCTGGATATGGCGATCTGGGATGCGCTGGCCAAATCGGCTGGCATGCCGCTGGCCGTGTTGCTCGGCGGAACGACGGGTAATGTGCGCGCCTACAACACCAATGGACTCTGGCTGAGGCCTCTGGGCAAGCTTGCACGTGAAGCGGAGGAGTTGGTGGCGGAGGGCGGGTTCAAGGCCATCAAGATGCGCCTGGGCCGGGCAAATCTCAAGGAAGACATCGCCGCGATCGCAGAGGTGCGACAGGCGGTGGGCGAGAATGTGCAACTGATGTGCGATTTCAACCAGGGCCTCGCTTTCGGGGATGCGCTTCTACGCCTGCATGGCCTGGACGATCAGGGCCTGGTCTGGTTCGAAGAGCCGATCGCTTACGATAACTACGACGGTTGCGCGCAACTCGCGCGTGAAATGAAAACCCCGCTTCAGATCGGGGAGAACATCTACGGACCGCGCGAGTTCTACAAGGCGGTGAAGGCCGGCGCAGCGGACCTCTATATGCCGGACTTGATGCGCATCGGCGGCGTGACAGGCTGGATGAGGGCGGCGGCGATTGCCGGTGCGGCGGGTCTTCCGCTTTCCAGCCATCTCTATCCGGCGATTTCCGCGCAACTGCTGCGGGTCAGCGAATCGGCCGACTGGCTGGAGTGGTCGGACTGGGCCGAACCCATCCTCGCGGAACCCTTAAGAGCGAAAGACGGCCAGGTTACCGTAGGCGCGAAAGCCGGCAACGGACTGGAGTGGAACGAAG
>JBKJUC010000214.1:0-5648 GCA_046590325.1 Burkholderiales bacterium
GTGGCCATCACCGTCGCTGCTGTGCCTTGTCCGGATACGCCAGTGATCCTGACGCTGCACTGGCATGGCTTCATCGAGGAGAAAATCATCGACCTGGAAGAGGCGGCGACCGTGGCCTATACGCCGATTCCCAGCTCTGCCCTCCAGATCAATCACCGCTGGAAGGATCTCGCGGTGCTTGATCGCGCGGCCATGGAAGCAGGCTGGGAACTCGGCGCGTGGGACGTCGCCCGCGCCGAAAGAGTGGGATGCGTGCGACCTGGCGCGGAATCCAGAGAGTCCCTCGAATGCCAGCAGGCGTTCAGCGCCTTTCCGCACGGGCTGAACGGCCAGCATCTGGTGGTTTCTGAGGCCCCTGATGCCGGGGACCTGGTCAATTTGGCTGCGCGCCGAGGTTATCTGATGTGGATGTTCCGCCCGGTGCACGGCGGCATCTGGGCGGAGTATGCCGACGATGCGACATTGCATGCCGACGGCACGCGTACGCCACCCTGCCCGATCAACCCTATTCCTCCCGCCGGGGTGGGGCAGGCCAGGACCATTTATCGCTTCGGCGTCCCTGGCAGCGGCCAACTGCTCAGCTAGCGCAGGCCGGTCTCAAATCGGGCGGACAACAACTCCGCCGTGGCTCACGGGTTAAAACTATGTAAGCGCACGCTTACATGCCCTGCCCCTTGTTTCCTCAATTAAATAACTCACCCTGATCTTGAATTTCCCTCTCCACGGCCCTACTATTAGCACTCTCAAGCATTGAGTGCCAAGAAAGAGGCCAGCCCTCTTATCGTTTGTTCAAAACATAAAGGAGAGTCGATATGAAGATCCGTCCCCTGCACGACCGCGTCATCGTCAAGCGCCTTGAAGAAGAGCGCAAGACGGCGTCCGGAATTGTGATTCCCGACACCGCCGCGGAAAAGCCGGACCAGGGTGAAGTGATTGCAGTTGGCAACGGCAAAGTCCTGGAAGACGGCAAGATCCGTCCCCTCGACGTCAAGAAGGGCGACAAGATCCTGTTCGGCAAATACTCCGGACAGACCGTGAAAGTTCACGGCGAAGAACTGCTCGTGATGCGCGAAGAAGACATCATGGGCGTCGTCGAAGCCGCTTAAGAGCCACCAAAGTCCACCCAATTCAGGAGCAAAATTTTATGGCAGCTAAAGACGTCAAATTTCACGACTCGGCCCGCGCTCGCATCGTGGCCGGAGTCAACATTCTGGCCGACGCAGTCAAGGTAACCCTGGGCCCGAAGGGCCGGAACGTGGTGCTGGAGCGCTCGTTTGGCGCCCCGACCATCACCAAGGACGGCGTTTCCGTGGCCAAGGAAATCGAACTGAAGGACAGGTTCGAGAACATGGGCGCGCAGATGGTCAAGGAAGTCGCTTCCAAGACTTCCGACGTGGCCGGTGACGGCACTACGACAGCGACCGTGCTGGCCCAGGCGATCGTGCAGGAAGGCATGAAGTTCGTTGCCGCCGGCATGAACCCGATGGACCTGAAGCGCGGCATCGACAAGGCGGTCGTCGCGGTTGTCGAAGAACTCAAGAAGATCTCCAAGCCCTGCACCACCGGCAAGGAAATCGCCCAGGTTGGTTCGATTTCTGCCAACTCCGACGCGGTGATCGGCCAGAAGATCGCCGAAGCCATGGAAAAGGTCGGTAAGGAAGGCGTGATCACGGTTGAAGACGGTTCGGGCCTCGAAGACGAGCTGGAAGTGGTCGAAGGCATGCAGTTCGACCGCGGCTACCTGTCCCCGTACTTCATCAACAATCCGGATCGCCAGATCGCGATGCTGGAGAATCCCTATGTACTGCTGCACGACAAGAAGGTGTCGAACATCCGCGAACTGCTGCCCGTCCTGGAGCAGGTTGCCAAGGCCGGACGTCCGCTGCTGATCGTTGCCGAAGATGTCGACGGCGAAGCGCTGGCGACCCTGGTCGTGAACAACATCCGCGGCATCCTCAAGACCTGCGCAGTCAAGGCGCCGGGCTTCGGCGACCGCCGCAAGGCCATGCTGGAAGATATCGCCATCCTCACGGGCGGCACCGTCATCGCCGAAGAAGTCGGCCTCTCCCTCGAGAAGGCGACCCTGAAGGAACTGGGCTCGGCCAAGCGCATCGAAATCGGCAAGGAAGAGACCACCATCATCGACGGCGCCGGAGACGGCAAGGTCATCGAAGGCCGGGTCAAGTCGATCCGCAAGCAGATCGACGAAGCCACCAGCGATTACGACAAGGAAAAGCTGCAGGAGCGTGTCGCCAAGCTGGCCGGCGGCGTTGCGCTGATCAAGGTGGGCGCTGCGACCGAAGTCGAATTGAAGGAAAAGAAGGCCCGAGTCGAAGACGCGCTGCACGCGACCCGTGCAGCCGTCGAGGAAGGCATCGTTGCAGGCGGTGGCGTGGCGCTGATCCGCGCGCGCAGCGCGATCCTGAAGCTGAAGGGCGACAACACTGACCAGGACGCCGGCATCAAGATCGTCGTCCGTGCGTTGGAAGAGCCGCTGCGTTGGATTGTCGCCAACGCTGGCGACGAGCCTTCCGTTGTTCTCAACAAGGTTGTCGAAGGCAAGGGCAACTATGGCTACAACGCCGCCACCAGTGAGTACGGCGACATGGTGGAGATGGGCGTGCTCGACCCCACCAAGGTCACCCGCTACGCGCTGCAGAATGCGGCTTCCGTTGCCGGCCTGATCCTGACCACCGCGGCGATGGTTGCCGAGTCGCCGAAGGATGACCATGGCCATGGCGGTGGTGGTGGCGGCATGGGGGGTATGGGTGGCATGGGCGGCATGGACATGTAGGCATGGACATGTAACAGCGTCCGGCTTAACCCGGCAGTACGAAAAAGCCCCGCTTCGGCGGGGCTTTTTCTTTGCGGCGTCCGCTTGCCGTGGTCCCCGCGAGCTGGGCACGGGCGTTCGGGGCGAAACAGCATGACGTTGACAATCGCCCGGTCGCGGCACTTAAACTGTCGGACCGATCACGGCCAGGTCCCGACTGCCGTGGCGCACAACAGCAAAAAGGGGAGGAGAGAACATGGCAGGAGCCGCTACCAGCGTGCAGGACAAGAACCACCCGGATTTCAAGCCGGAGGAAAAGAGGGTCATTTTTGCTTCTTCCCTGGGCACCGTATTCGAGTGGTACGACTTTTACCTCTACGCCGTGCTGGCGCCGTTCTTTGCTGCCCTGTTCTTTCCGCCAGGCAACCAGACTGCCGCCCTCCTTTCGGCGTTTGCGACCTATGCTGCCGGCTTCCTGGTCAGGCCGTTCGGCGCGCTGGTCTTCGGGCGGATCGGCGATCTTGTGGGCCGCAAATACACGTTCCTGATCACCATAATCGTCATGGGCGCCTCGACCTTTGCGGTCGGCCTGCTGCCTACGTTCGAGACCATTGGGTGGGGGGCGCCGGTTCTGCTGGTCTTGCTGCGACTGCTGCAAGGACTGGCGTTGGGCGGTGAGTACGGTGGCGCCGCGACTTACGTTGCGGAGCATGCGCCGAATCACCGCCGTGGTTACGACACCGCCTGGATCCAGACCACCGCCACGCTCGGCTTGTTCCTGGCGCTGGTGGTCATCTACCTCTGCCGCAACAACATGGATGCCGAGGCGTTCAAGACTTGGGGTTGGAGAATTCCGTTCTGGGGATCGATCATCCTGCTGGCTTTCTCGGTGTACATCCGGCTCAAACTCGAAGAATCGCCGGTGTTCAAGAAAATGAAGGAAGAGGGAAAGGGCTCCAAGTCACCCCTCACCGACAGTTTCTTGCGCTACCCGAATAACAAGTTCGTGCTGCTTGCGCTGCTTGGGGCCACTGCCGGGCAGGGCGTGGTCTGGTACACGGGCCAGTTCTACGCGCTGTTCTTCATGATCATCACGCTGAAGCTGGACTACGTCACCACTTACACGCTGATTGGCATTTCCCTGCTGATCGGCACGCCTTTCTTCATTTTCTTCGGCTGGCTTTCCGACAAGATCGGCCGCCTGAAGATCATCATGGCCGGTTGCCTGATCGCCGCACTGACATACTTCCCGCTGTTTCAGGGACTCACGCACTACGTCAATCCCGCGCTCGAGCAGTATCAGCAGAATGTCAAGATTACGGTGGCGGCGACAGACTGCAAGTTCCACCTTTTCGTCGGACCCTGGAGCAAGTTCAGCGATTGCGACCGCGCCAAGGACTTCCTGACCAAGCAGGGGATATCGTTCACTTCAATGCCGGCCATCGAGGGCAAGTCGGTGGTCACAACCATCGGCGATATTCAGATCGAAGGATGGGATGAGCAGAAGTTCAACGACGGACTGAAAGCATCGGGTTATCCCGGGCCGGCTGACAAGACCAAGGTGAACTATGGCATGACCCTGTTGATCCTGGTCATCATGGTGCTTTACGTCACCATGGTGTACGGGCCGATCGCGGCGTTTCTGGTGGAAATGTTTCCAACCCGGATCCGCTATACGTCGATGTCCCTGCCGTATCACATCGGCAACGGCTGGTTCGGGGGCATGCTGCCGCTGACGGCCACGGCGATGGTGGCCGCGACCGGCGACATCTACTATGGACTGTGGTATCCGATTGTTGTCGCGGTCATGACGCTGATCATCGGTACGCTTTTCCTCAAAGAGACCAAGGACCGGGACATCCACCAGGACTGAGTCCGCGCCGACTTAGGTCAGCAAAAGGCCCGCTCCGGCGGGCCTTTGTCGCTTTTGGCGCCCCGGCTTTTCGGGTAGAATGCCGCGCTTTCGCAAGCGACGTAACCGTCGCGCGCAATCCGATTCCCGATCGGATGATAGTTGTCAACGGGGCCAAGTAGCTCAGTCGGTAGAGCAGCGGATTGACAACACGCCGAATCGGCTTGTTGGGGTGAAGACTAACCTTCAGGTTATGTCGGAGCCACAACAGACGGATGAGGCTTGTTGCAGTGAAGGCTAACCTTTCACGCGAGTGCAAGGTTATGCCGGAGCTAAAATCCGTATGTCGGCGCCACCGGTAGGAAATCGGGTCCGCGAGGATCCAGCCCCGTCCTGGGGTGTGTCGTAGGCAGTACAGTGGCCAAGTAGCTCAGTCGGTAGAGCAGCGGATTGGATCAAGCGGGTTCATCGCTTGTTCCAGTGAAGGCTAACCTTTCACGCGAGTGCAAGGTTATGCCGGAGCTAAAATCCGTGTGTCGGTCGCCGTAAGGTTGAAAGCAGTAAAATCCGATTCCCATTGGATGACAGTTGTAAACGGGGGCCAAGTAGCTCAGTCGGTAGAGCAGCGGATTGAAAATCCGTGTGTCGGTGGTTCGATTCCGCCCTTGGCCACCATCTCTCCCAAACCTCCCGACGCCTCGATTCCAACGCTCCGTAATTGACACACGCCAACCCTCCCCCCACCATACGCCTGCCCTGAGTCAAGGGGCGTCGGCCAGGGATTCGCAGAAATCTCCGCAACCGGCATAAGAACATGGAGGAGTCGACGTGAGTCTCGCGAAATACCTGTGCACTACCGTACTTGTCGCCGCGTTGGGGATGGGCCAAGCGCACGCGGCCAATCTCACGGTGCGCTTCGGCACGCCTTTTGTGACGAACAGCAACCTGCACAAGGCGATGGAAAAGTTCGCCGAGGTCGTCGCCAGGGAAAGTGGCGGCACCATCAAGGTGCAGGTCTACGCG
>JBKJUC010000240.1:0-6527 GCA_046590325.1 Burkholderiales bacterium
CGCACCCTGGCAGTTCAACTGGAGCGGACCGGCCTGTTTGGCTCGCCGGGCGTGCCCCCTCCCGACCTGGCGCCGGTCCCGAATCACTGGATACATGCCGCGGCGAACGTTTCTGCCGCGCCATACCTTGCCGCCGCCGACCGGATTGTGGCCGGCAGGCTGGACGTGTTTGCGCTGTACGATGCCGACCTCGGCTCGCCGCCGTGCTGGAATCGCGATCCCAAGACCGGCATCGAGGCGCCACTCAGTTTCGGCAAGCTGCTCGATTACCGCAATCCGCAGGTTGTGGGGGACATCAAGTATCTGTGGGAGCCCAATCGGCACCTGCATCTCGTGACCCTGGCCCAGGCCTATGCGCTCAGCCGCGACGCCACTTATTTTCATGTCCTCCGGCAGCACCTGGAAAGCTGGTTCGCCGTGTGCCCCTTTCGCATGGGGCCCAACTGGACCAGCGCGCTCGAGGCGGGGATCAGGCTCATCAACTGGTCAGTCGCATGGCAACTCCTCGGTGGAACGCACTCCCCGCTGTTCCGGGGAACCCAGGGCGAACGGTTGCGGCAACGCTGGCTCGAATCGGTCCACCAGCACGCGCAGTTCGTGCGCGGCCATCTCTCGCTCCATTCCTCGGCCAACAACCACCTGATCGGCGAAGCAGCGGGCCTGTTTATTGCCGCCCTGACCTGGCCGCACTGGGCCTGCGCGGGCGATTGGCTCACCGAGGCGAAGGCGATCCTCGAGCGGGAAGCAATGCTGCAGATCGCCCCTGACGGCGTCAATCGTGAGCAGTCCACCTCTTACCAGCAGTTCGTCCTCGATCTGCTGCTGTTTACATTGCTTGCCGGGAAGGCAAACGGACAGTGGTTCTCAGTCGGCTACGAATCCCGCATCGAGGCGATGCTCGAGTTCATCGCGTCGATCATGGATGCAGGGGGCAACGTCCCGATGCTCGGCGATGCCGATGACGGCGTGGTCGTCAGGCTTGCCGAAAGCGGAGCCGTTTCGCCGTATCGATCGCTGCTTGCGAGCGGAGCAGTTCTGTTCGGCCGCGGCGACTTCAAGTTGAAGGCGGGTGTCCTCGACGACAAGACGCGGTGGCTCATGGGCGAACAGGCCGATGCCCTGTTCGACGGGCTGTCCACGACGGAGGCGAGGCTGCCCGTGCGGCGGGCGTTCTCCGAGGGCGGCTATTACATACTGGGTTGCGACTTCGAGGGTGAAAACGAAATACGCCTGATCGCCGATGCGGGGCCGTTGGGCTATCAGACCATTGCCGCGCATGGGCATGCCGATGCGCTCGCGTTCACCCTTGCAGTCGGCGGCCTGGAATTCCTGATCGACCCCGGGACGTTCGCCTATCACACCGAAGCGCCCTGGCGCCGCTATTTTCGCGGTACCTCGGCCCACAACACCTTGTGCGTCGATAGCCAGGATCAGTCGCAACCCGGCGGAAATTTCATGTGGCTGAGGAAAGCGCGCGCCGGCTGCAGCCTGTGGTCCTCCGCGGCGAAAGAAGACGTATTCGAGGGCTGGCACGACGGCTTCATGCGGCTCGAGGATCCGGTAATGCACCGGCGGCGGATCGCACTCGACAAGCATGCGCGGCGGGTGGTCATTGAAGACAGCCTGCAGATGGCAGGCGAACACGACATCGATCTGTTTTTCCATTGCAACGAGCAATGCGAGGTCGATTCCGCGCCGGATGGCTTTACGTTGCGCCAGGGCGGCAGGACGATTTCGCTGAAGCTTCCGCAGGCCGAGGGGACATTGGTGCAGGTTTATCAAGGCAGCACGGCGCCCGTTCAGGGCTGGGTGTCGCGACGCTTCGACCAGAAGCTGCCGGCGCCGACGATCGCCTGGCGCGCCCGGCTCTCGAACAACGTCGTTCTGCGTACGGAGATCACCTGCTGATCCGAACGGACTACAGCGCGCAGCGTGCTTGCAGGACGAGCGTCACCGTCGCCTTTCTATTCTGTATCCGGGGCCTGTGCGGCCTCTGGCAGGCGCCATCGCATTTTTAGAAATTGTTTCTGTCGAACTCATGAGAGGTGGTTATGAAGATTTGCGTCCTGGGCCTCGGCTACGTCGGGGCGGTATCGGCGGGCTGCCTTGCCCAGGAAGGCCATGAAATTGTCGGTGTGGATCCGGAGGCGAGAAAGGTCGATCTGATCAACGCCGGAAAAACGCCCATCATCGAGAAAGATATCGGCACGATCATAGAACGGCAGGTGGCGGCTGGGCGGCTGCGCGCGACTACGGATATGGCCGCCGCGATCGGGCAGGCCGACCTTTCCCTGGTGTGCGTGGGAACGCCAAGCCGTGCCAACGGCGACATCGAACTCAAGTTTGTGCGACGCGTGTGCGAGCAGATCGGCACGGCGCTGCGCACCCATGATGGCGCACCGGCCGTGGTGTTTCGCAGCACCATGCTGCCCGGAACCATGCGCGACGTGGTGATTCCGGCGCTTGAAGCGGCATCGGGCCGCCGCGCCGGCGTCGAGTTCGGCGTTTGCATCAATCCAGAATTCCTTCGTGAAGGGACCGCGGTACACGATTACTTCAACCCGCCCAAGACCGTCATCGGCGAACTCAACAGGGCGAGCGGGGACCTGCTGGCAAGCCTGTACACCCGCATTGACGCGCCGCTCATCCGCACCGATATCGAGACCGCCGAGATGGTCAAGTACGCGGACAACGCCTGGCATGCCCTGAAGGTCGGGTTCGCCAATGAAATCGGCAACCTCTGCAAGGGCGTCGAGGTGGATAGCCATCGCGTGATGGACATTTTCTGCCAGGACACCAAGCTCAATCTTTCGCCGTATTACCTGAAGCCCGGATTTGCGTTCGGCGGCTCGTGCCTGCCCAAGGACCTGCGCGCCCTGCTCTACAAGGCGAAGACGCTGGACGTTTCCCTTCCGATCCTGTCCGCCATCCTGCCCAGCAACGAACAGCAGCTCGAGCGCGGGGTGCGGGCGGTGATCGAGATGGGCAGCAAGAAGGTCGGAATCCTCGGTTTCAGTTTCAAGGCCGGCACGGACGACCTGCGCGAGAGTCCGGTGGTGGATCTGACCGAGCGCCTGATCGGCAAGGGGTACGACCTCAGGATCTACGACAAGAACGTAAACCTCGCACGCATCCACGGGGCCAATCGCGATTACATCCTCAACCATATCCCGCACATTTCGCGACTGATGGTCTCCAGCATCGACGAAGTGCTCGATCACGCCCGCACCATCGTCATCGGCAACGCAGCGGCGGAGTTCAGCGACGTTCCCCGGCGCCTCGGCGAAGGGCAAACGATCATCGATCTGGTCCGGGTTACCGATTCGCGCAGCGTCAGCGGCGTCTATGAGGGAATCTGCTGGTAAAGCCCATGCGTGACACTAACCAAACCCCATCACTCAGGAATGCCGGTTCCGGCAGCGTCGGCCGCGATGCTACGCAACCGGCCAATGCTCGCGCCGGCATGGCGCAGGCAGGGCGATCCGAAACGCCGCTGCCAGCCCGGGCGCAACAAGAAAACCCCGCTCACGCTGCCGGGGGCCGGGGCAAGCGCGTCCTGATGCTGGTCGAAAACCTGCCCAGTCCGTTCGATCGTCGTGTCTGGCAGGAGGCCGGCGCGCTGAGGGATGCCGGCTACGCCGTATCGATCATCTGCCCGACCGGGCGCGGTTACGATCGCAAGTACGAGGTGATCGAAGGCATACACATATACCGGTACAAGCTGCCGGTCGAGGCGTCGGGAGCGGCCGGCTATGCCGTGGAGTACGCCACGGCGCTGGTGTCGACCTTCCTGCTTTCCCTGCGGGTGCTCATGACCCGTGGATTCGATGTCGTCCACGCCTGCAACCCGCCGGACCTGTTTTTCCTGATTGGCGGGTTCTTCAAGTTATTCGGAAAGAAGTTCGTGTTCGACCATCACGATCTCAATCCGGAACTCTACGAGGCAAAATTCGGCCGGCGCGATTTCTTCTATCGCCTGATGCTCGCGCTCGAGTCCTGGACTTTCCGCGCCGCCGACGTGTCGATCGCCACCAACGAGTCCTACCGCCGCATCGCCATCGATCGCGGCGGCATGCCTTCCGATCGAGTCTTCGTGGTGCGCAGCGGGCCGAGCCTGACGCGCCTGCAGATCCTGCCAGGCGAGCAACGGTTGAAGTGCGGCCGCCGTTACCTGATTGGCTACGTCGGAGTGATGGGAAAGCAGGAAGGCATCGAATATCTGCTGCGCGCCCTGCATCACATCGTGTACGAACTCGGCCGCCAGGATATCCAGTTCGGCCTGGTCGGGGGCGGCACGTCGCTTGCACAGATGAAGACCTATGCCGTCCAACTGGGCGTTGTCGAATTCGTGACATTTGCAGGAAGGGTGCCGGACAGCGAGATGCTGGCAATGCTCAATACCGCAGACGTCTGCGTCAACCCCGACATCGCCAATGACATGAACGACAAATCCACCATGAACAAGATCATGGAGTACATGGCGCTGGGCAAGCCGATCGTGCAGTTCGACCTCCTGGAAGGGCGCGTTTCGGCGCAACAGGCATCCCTTTACGCAAGAAAAAACGATGCGGTGGATTTCGCGCGGAAGATCGTCGAACTGCTGGATGATCCCGCGCGGCGCGCGCAGATGGGCGAGTTCGGGCGCCGGCGCGTGACGGAGGAACTGGAGTGGCGTTACGAAGTCCCCAAACTTCTGGCCGCCTACGATGCGCTGTGGACGCCCGCCGCCGGAGCCGATGACGGCGCGGTTCGCGGCGGCAGGCGTCCGGCCGTGACAAGACCAGCAGTTACAAGACCGGCAGTTACAAGACCGGGCGCCCCGGCAGCGCCAGGACTCGAGACTGGCAGAGGGCAGACGCCGGTATGAAACTTCTGCCTCTCGATACGCCCGCACTACGCGAACTGGTGGCGCATTGGCTCGCGCTGAAGGAAAACCATCAATGGCTGGACTTTGGCAACGGCAGGCAGGTCATCACACCCGCACTGCTCAAGATCATGACGCAGCGGCCATCTCATTTCATGAGAGCGTATACCTCCGATCGGGACGACACACCCATCGGGATCTGTTGCTTGAACAGCGTGGATCTCAACTTCAGGAGCGCGACGCTGTGGGGAGCGCAGGGCGACAAATCGTTCCGCAACCGGGGTCTTGGAACCCTGGCCGCATCGAAGGTCCTGACCCTGGGGTTCCGGGACCTCGGACTGCACACCATAAATACCTGGGTGGTGGAAGGCAATCCGTCGCTGCGCCTCATTGAGCGCCTTAACTTCCGTTTCATCGGCCGGCAGCGGCAATGTCATTTCATGGACGGCCAGGCGTGCGACCGGCTGTTGTACGATCTGCTCGCCAGCGAGCACGAAGACATAAAAAGCGA
This sequence comes from Burkholderiales bacterium, assembly GCA_046590325.1. Classification (GTDB taxonomy): domain Bacteria; phylum Pseudomonadota; class Gammaproteobacteria; order Burkholderiales; family JACQAP01; genus JACQAP01. The sequence goes on from JBKJUC010000240.1 coordinate 5,376, forward strand.
TCGACGCCCCCGCGGGCAAGGATCGATTCACGACGCCGCTGGTGGAAATCCTGCACAGAATCGCGGACCCGGACGCGGGCCGGCCTTGCCGAGGGTTCCGGTAATCGCCGCAGCGGGAGCGGATCCGGATACCTGGTCCGGGTGACAAGCGTGGACAAGAAAGTCAGGCAGAAGACGCTGAGGATGCTCTCCAACGGCGTCTACGTGCTGACCGCGCGCAACGAGGATCACTATGGCGCGGCGACGGTGACCTGGGTTTCGCAGGTGTCCTTCAAGCCGCCGCTGATCATGGCGGCGGTGCGCCGCGAGAGCAATGTGTTCAGGTGCCTGGCCGCCAGCGGCCATGCAGTCCTCCACATTGTCGGCGACGAACAGCAGGAGATCGCGCGACGGTTCTTCTATCCGACCCGCGCGGAGCCCGGGACCATAAACGGCGAACCCTTTGCGCAAGGCAGGAATAACGCGCCCGTGCTGGCGAACCTTCCTGCGTACGTTGAGTGCCGGGTGGAGCGGATACTGGATGCCGAAGGGGATCACGCGATGGTAATTCTCGGCGTGGTGGAGGCCGAATGCGGGGAGAAGATGCGGCCGCTCACCGTGGCGGACGCGACATGGGAGTATGGCGGCTAGCCCCGCTCCCTGGACGCAGGGATGAAACAAGAGCGCTTGCTGCGCAGACCAGGGAGTAGCGGACCCGGCGGAACAATCGAAGCGTTCTGTGAACGATCCCAAAGGCGGCGTGTTTCAGGAAATCAAGCCAGGGCCGAGCGCCGGCAGGGGTGGGGCGCAATCCGCACTGGCGCAGGAAGGCATTGCAGAGATGCACCATTCTGCGACGCTTCAGGTCCGGTGTGCGAAAGGTGATACTGAAGGAAATGGAAACCTGCGGTCCGTTTATGACGAAATGGGGAGCGGTCTCTGGTAAATGCATGCCGCGGCCGGGGACCAGGTCAAAGGTCCAGGCACGCCCCCTGTTTTTGTACACCAGATGGCGGTGGTTCGTGCAATGGAACTGCTCGAGTTCTTCCTCGCAGAGGATGGAGCGGTCACGACCGTCGAACGAATCCACGCGCTTGCTGCCGCGGATCTGAAGAAGGAAATTGTGCTCCGGGTCCATATGATAAGGCGTCACCGACCCCGGCGAGCTGAGGA
>JBKJUC010000125.1:0-11294 GCA_046590325.1 Burkholderiales bacterium
GGACACGCTGTTCGGTCTCGACGTCGCACCCGAATCGCTGCCCGACGATGTCGCCGCAGCAGCGGCGGCGGCGGGCCCCGCGGGGCGCACGCGCGAAGGGCTCTCTCTGCTGTATCGCGGTGCGCTCTCGGCGCTGGTCCACCGCTACGAAGTGCCGCTTCTTGCCGGATACACCGAAGGCGACTGTGTGCGCGCCGCGGGCCGATCCCTGCCGGATGCTGGTGTGGTTTATTTCCGGCAACTGGTGGGCGCGTGGCAGGCCGTGGCGTACGCAGCGCAGACGCCTTCGACCGCCGGCGTCGAACAGCTTTGCAGCAGTTGGCCGCTGCACTTCGCGCAAGCCGCGAAATCATGAGCCGGCTCCCGCTCATCATCGGCGGCCTGCTGCTGATCGCTATTGCCGCGGGCACGGCCTGGTTCCTGCGGAATTTCGAGCAGGTGACAGAAACCGTACACACCGGCTATCGCGGCGAGGCGTTGCGCAATCCCTGGCTCGCCGCGGAACGGCTGCTGGTGCGTATGGACGCCAAAGCCTCGACCCTGCGCGCGCTGCCCGAACTGCGGAGCCTGCCTGCGACAGCAACGCTGCTGCTGCCGGCCCGGCGGCACACGCTGACGCAATCCCTGCGCAATTCGATCCTGCAATGGGTGGGAAGCGGCGGCCATCTCATCGTCGAAGCGGAACCCGCGGGTCAGCCCGACCCCCTGCTCGAAGCAATGGGCGTCAAACGCATCGCCGTCAAGCGCCCGAAAGACACGGGCGGCCGCTGCGAAGCCGACGAACCCTTCGAGATCGTGCTGCCCGGCAGGGAAACGGGATCACTGGTGCGGCTGTCCAGGACCCTGCGCCTGGAAGCACCCGGCGCCGATTTCAGCTTCGACGGTGGCTGGGGCAACGCCCTCCTGCAGTTGCGGCGAGGAGAAGGACAGGTCACGGTGCTGAACGAACTCGACTTTGCGTCGAACCCCCTGATCGGCACGGAACAGCATGCCCGGTTTCTGTGGGAGCTCGTCGCCCCGCCACCGGGCGAAGTCATCGTTTATTTCTTCAACCGGCCCGGCAAGCTTTCGCTCGCCGAATGGCTGATGGAAAACGCCTGGGTACCGCTCGCGGGCAGCGCCGCACTCCTGCTGCTATGGCTCTGCTACGTCGCACCGCGGTTTGGCCCTATCGCCCCCGATCCGACGCGCAGCCGGCGCCGGCTTCTCGACCACCTGCGCGCCAGCGGGCGCTTCCTCTGGTCCAGCGGCGGCGCGCAACGCATGCTCGATGCCGCGCGCGATTCCTGCCTGCGTCGCATCAGCCGGGCACATCCGGATTTCCTGGCCCTATCCGAACCGGAACGGCCACGACGACTTGCCGAAATCCTCGGCTGGCCTGAGGAACGCACGGGGCAACTGCTCGCTCCGGGCAGCGCCACGAAAATGATGGGTTTCCTGCAAACGATCGGTCTTTACCAGGCAATGCACGAACAGCTTGCGCTCAAGGCGCGGGCCTCCTCGAGGAAAACACGATGACAACGAGTCTCTCGGATCAGCAGCTAAAGCAGGCACAGGACGTCAGCACGGCGATGCAAGTGCAGATCGCGCACGCAATGGTCGGGCAGAAGGAGACGGTGGACCAGGTGCTCGCTGCGCTTTTTGCTGGTGGCCATGTACTCATCGAAGGCGTGCCGGGCCTCGGCAAGACCCTGCTGGTGCGCGCGCTGGCAAAAACCTTCGGCGGCAGCTATGCGCGCATCCAGTTCACGCCCGACCTGATGCCGGCGGACGTCACCGGCCACACGCTCTATGACCAGCGCAGCGGCGAATTCACGACGCGACGCGGTCCGGTGTTCACGCAATTGCTCCTGGCCGATGAAATCAACCGGGCGCCCGCCAAGACCCAGGCTGCCCTGCTTGAAGTCATGCAGGAAGGACAGGTCACCATCGAAGGCATGTCGCATGTGCTGACCCCGCCGTTCATGGTGCTGGCGACCCAGAACCCGATCGAACAGGAAGGCACCTATGCGCTGCCGGAAGCGCAGCTCGACCGCTTTCTCCTCAAGGTACGCATCGACTATCCGCCGCTCGACGAGGAAGTCGCGATGCTAAAACGCATCACATCCAGCCAGGTCGGCGAGAAACTCAATGTCGAACAGGTCGGCAGCCTGATCCAGCCCCAGCATGTGCTAGGACTTCAGGCCCTGGCGGCGGCGGTGACCATGGACGATGCCGTGCAGGACTACGTGGTACGCATTGTGCGCACGACCCGGACCTGGAACGGCGTCGCCGCGGGCGCCGGCCCGCGCGGCGGCATCGCGCTGGTTCGCGCCGCGCGTGCCTGCGCGCTCATGGACGGCCGCGGTTTCGCCACACCCGACGACGTGAAGCGCATGGCGCTCCCCGCACTGAGGCACCGCGTGACCCCAGCGCCGGAACTCGAGATCGAAGGCCACACCAGCGACACCTTGATCAAGGCGATGCTGGAAAAAGTCCAGGCACCGAGGGTGTAGAAGCCGTGAATGTCGCAAAAGCCTCGCCCATGATCATCGAATCAGTCCTTGTAATATCAACTGATCTGAGGGGAGCGTTTACGGGTCTTGTCAATATCTCTCAATACGACATTCGCGACATCCGCTACATTCACGGAATCACATCGTGCTGATCCCCTCCCGCCGCCTTCTCGTTCTCACCGCCCTACTGACCGCAACGGGCCTGGCTGTTTCCTTCGTGCCCGCGTTGACGAACGCATGGCTTGCGGCAGCGGCGCTGCTGGTGGCGGTTGCAACGATGGATGCCTATCTCGCACTGCGTCTGGAGACACCTGTCGCGCGTCGGATGTTGCCTGGATCGCTGCCCCTGGGGGCGAGACACGATGTCGGAATCCGCCTGGCCAACGACGGCGATCGGGCGCTCCGGGTCACCGTGTACGACCATCATCCGGCCTCGGTACAGATCGAAGGCCAGCCGCAGACCATCACCGTGCCGGCGAAGGGCTGGGCCGAACTGCACTACCGCCTGCGGCCCATCGAGCGCGGTGACGCCAGGTTCAGTTCGATCGAGTTGCGCCTGAGTTCGCCGTTCGCGCTCTGGCTAGCCAATCGCGCGGCCGGCGAGCCGCAGGTCGTGCGCGTTTATCCGGATTTTTCCGAGCTGACCAAGTTCGCGTTACTCGCCACGGACAACCGGCTGTCTCAGATCGGCGTGCTACAGCGGCGTCGCCGCGGCGAAGGCCTGGATTTTCACCAGCTTCGCGAATACCGCGAGGGCGATTCACCGCGCCAGATCGACTGGAAAGCCACCACGCGCATGGGCCGGCTCATCTCGCGCGAATACCAGGACGAACGCGACCAGCAGATCGTGATCCTGCTCGACTGTGGACGGCGCATGGCGGCGCGCGACGACGACCTTTCGCATTTTGACCAGGTGGTCAACGCCGCGCTGCTGATGGCTTACGTGAGCCTGCGCCAAGGCGACGCCGTCGGCCTGATGACTATGTCAGGTGTTTCGCGATGGCTGGCACCGCGCAAATCGCGGTCAACTGTGAACAGCATCCTGAACCGGGTGTACGACCTGCAGCCCACCTTTGCCTCTACGGATTACCACGTCGCCGCAATCGAACTCATGCAGCGCCTGCGCAAGCGCGCGCTGGTAGTGGTCCTGTCGAACCTGCGCGACGAAGATGACGACACCATTGCGCCGGCGTTGAAGCTGCTGCAATCGCGCCACCTGGTGTTATTCGCTTCCCTGCGCGAGGCGATCCTGTCGCGGGCGCTGGCCGCGCGCGTCGACACCTTCGACCGCGCCATCACGCATGCGGCCACTGCCGACTACCTGCGCAGCCGCGAACTCATGTTCCGCCGGCTCGAGCGCCACGGCGCCATGTGCCTGGACGTGGAACCCGCGGACCTCCCGATCGCGCTGGTGAACCGCTATATCGACGTCAAGCGCAGCGGAAGACTCTAAGGATCACACCCAACACAGAGACACAGAGAACACAGAGGACACGGAAAAAAACAGGATCGGAAAGTTGGAATTGTGTTTCGGCAGTTTCTGGCCATGTCAACAATGACGAGCGCAGTGGGCCATCCACACATTCCATTCCTTCTTTTTTCGTCTTCCTTTGCGTTTCCTTTGCGCCTTCGCGCCTTTGCGGTTGGGGGTTAATTGCCTTTGAATACAGAAGTCCGTTTGTCCTTGAAACTGCGCAGGCCTTCCTGGAAATCCTCCGAGGCGAGCAGCCGGGTCTGGGTCGCACCGAACAATGCCGACGCGGCCGCGGGTCCTTCCCCAAGTGCGATGCGCGAATTCTCGATGGTCGCCTTCACCGCGAGCGGGGCCTGATCAGCGATGTGACGCGCGAGTTCGATGGCCCGCTCCTTCTGCCGGCCCGGCTCGACGATTTCCTGGACGAAGCCGAGGCGAAAGGCCGTTTGCGCATCGAACTCGTCGCCGGTCAGCAGGTAGCGCATCGCGTTGCCCCAGCCGGCGCGTTCGACCATGCGGATGGTCGCGCCGCCGGTCGGGACCAGGCCGCGTTTGACCTCGACCTGGGCGAAGCGGGTATTGGACGCGGCGATGACGATATCGGCGGCGAGCATCATCTCGATGCCGAGCGTGAAGCAGATGCCGTGCACCGCGAACACGACCGGCTTGGTTCGATACGGTGCACGCGATCCGAAGGGATCGATTTCTCCGTCGTCGACCAGGAGAGTGTTGCCGCCGAGAAACGGTGCAACCTTCGGCAAATCGAGCCCGGCGGTGAAATGCGCACCTTCGGCGAATACGACGGCACAGCGTGCGCCCGGTTCCTTCTCGTAACGGGTATAGGCCTGCGCCATGCCCCGCAGCATCACCGGCGTGAAACCATTCAGCTTCGCGGGACGATCGATACCGATCAGGAACAGGCCGTCCTGCAGTTCAGCGGTGATCCGGCCTTCAGCCTGGTCAGCGTTCTCAATCATTTAGTTTTCACCACGAAGGGCACGAAGGGTCACGAGGTAAAGAAACTTTCGCTTGAATTTCCGTTCCGCACAATTGCGATCCATCGCAAGTCCGCCGCTATCGCCACTCGGAATCCCTTTGACCTTCTTCGTGTTCCTTCGCGTCCTTCGTGGTCCAAGTCCTGCATTGACGCTACTGTACCTTGTAGCGATCCCGAAGTTCGCGTTTCAGCACCTTGCCGATCCCACTGCGCGGCAGGCTGTCGACGAGTTCGATCGCGGCGATGCGCTGGGTCTTGCCGAGCTGGCTGTTCGCCCATTCCAGAAGGGCCTGCGGCAGCTTCGCATCATTTTTTCGCGGGACCACGAAGGCGACTGGCGTTTCCCCCCAGCGCTCAGAGGGCACGCCGACCACCGCCGCTTCGGCGACGTCCGCGTGGGTCCGCAGCACGGCTTCGAGGTCGCTCGGATAGACGTTGAAGCCGCCGGAAATGATCATGTCCTTCTTGCGGTCCATGAGCGTGAGGAACCCGTCCTCGTCGAAGCGGCCGATGTCTCCGGTGCGGATAAAGCGTTTTCCTGACGGGTCGTGCCACTCGGCCTCCGCGGTCTTCGCCGGCTGGTTGTGATAGCCGGTCATGATGCCTTCGGAGTGGCCGACGATTTCGCCGGTCGATCCCGGCGGCAGTTCACGGCCCTGGTCGTCGATCAGCCGGATGTCGTGGCCGGGCGCGGGACAGCCGACGGTGTGCAGCTTGTTTGGATGCAGGGTCGCCTCCAGCACACAGGTGCCGCCGCCTTCCGTCATACCGTAGTACTCGATCAGCCGCCCCGGCCAGCGCTTGAGGATGTCAGCCTTGAGCGCAGCGGCAAACGGCGCGCTGGTGCAGAACTTCGCGCGAAAGCTCGAAAGGTCGTAGCGTTCGAACTCCGGCAGGGCCATGATGCGCGCGTACTGCACCGGCACCAGCATGGCCGTGGTCACGCGGTGTTTCCGCGCCAGTTCGAGAAATCCCTTCGCGTCGAACTTAGGCATCAGAACGTTGACGCCCCCGACGGCGAGCGTGGGCAGGAAGCTGACCAAAGTGGTGTTGGAGTACAACGGCGTCGACACCAGGGTGACGCAATCCGGTTTGTAATCGTAGGCTGCGGCGCGCTGCCACTGGGACCAGCGCATCCGGTTCGATTGCACGATCCCCTTGGGTGTGCCCGTCGTGCCGGAAGAATAAATCAGGTTGAACGGCGCATCGGGATTCGCGGTGACAGGTTTGGGTTTCCGGTCAGCGGGAGCGAGCCAGCCTGCAAACGCCGTCCCCGCCGACGCGCCATCGAGCGTTATCCGCTTGGCCTGAATCTGACTGGACACGGGGTTCAGGGCAATGGCGACGGCCTGGTCCAGGAAAAGATGCCGGGCCCCGGAATCGGCGACCATGGTCGCCAGGCTGGCGGCGGTCGAACCCGGCGCCAAGGGAGCGACCGCGGCGCCGGCCCGCAACGCGCCGAGGAACACCGCAGCGTACTCGATGGACATCGTGGCGCAGATCGCCACCGCATCACCCGGCCCGACGCCGTCGCGTTGCAGCGAGACCGCAATCCGATCCATCAGCGCATCGAGTTGCCCGTAACTCAGGCTGCGCTCGTCCTGCTTGAGGGCGATGCGACGGGGCTGCCCGCCCGCGTGGATGCGGATCAGTTCCGGCAGGGTACGAAAGTCTTTGCCGAGGAGTTCTTCGATATCCATGGAATGCACAGCCAGTTGCCGGAAACCGCGATGATACTTAAAGGCCGTTCGCTCGCGTCAAGCCGGGCGCAGTCCGCCATAGGTATGCCAGGAACCCGCCACCAGCCAGCCGCAATCGACGGGCAGGTTCACGCCCGTGATCGCGGCGGCATCGTCGCTCGAAAGGAATGCAACGGCCCGGGCAATATCGGCAGGTTCCACCATTCGGCCGAGCGCCGCATTGGTCTCCAGCCGGGACACGTCCCGCTCGCCTTTGTCGATCGCATCCTGCAGTGCCGGGGTTCGAGTGTAGCCGGGTGAAACTGCATTCACCCGGACATTGGCCGGCCCCCATTCCGCCGCCAGGCACTCCGTCATGGAAATGACTGCCGCTTTGGCCGGCGAATACGTGTGCAACGGCATGGAGCGCATTCCGGCAATGGAGGCGATGTTGACGATGCTCCCCCGCCGGCGCGCCGCCATGCGCACGCCGAAGACCACCGAGGCGACATAGGTGCCCCGCTGGTCCACGCGTACGACTTCGTCCCATACCGCCATGGACAAGTGTTCGGGCGGCACCGGCACCTGGATCACACCCGCGCTGTTGATCAGCATTTCCACGGGGCCCATCTCCGCCTCGATCGCCTCCGCGGTGCGTTGCATGGCCGGCTCGTCGGCGACGTCCGTAATCCAGCCGCACCCGTTGACCTCCCGCGCCACCGCATGCGCACGCTCGTCCCGATCCAGCACGGCGATCTTCGCGCCCCGTGCCGCCAGTTCCCTGCAGCAGGCGGCCCCGATCCCGCTGGCACCGCCCGTCACGACCGCCACTCCCTTGATCTCCCCCCGAGCCATTCTTGCTTCCTCCATTGCAGTCGTAGTTCGCGCTGATACCTTGGTGTGTCGGGCCCCTTGGCCGCTCAGATGGCGGACAGGCCGCCGTCCGCCAGATAAACACCGCCGGTGCAGATGCTCGATTCGTCGGAGGCCAGGAACAGCATCACGTTGGCGATCTCCGCAGGCGTGCCGTAGCGCTTTAGCGGAAGTCCTGCGAGGATCATCTCGCGCGCCTTCTCCGGCGCACCCGGCGAACGTCCTTCCTCGATGTTGCGGATCATTCGGGTTTCGGTCGGCCCGGGCAGCACGGCATTCACCCGGATGTTGAAGGGCGCGCATTCGACCGAGGCCGTGCGCATCAATCCGATTTCCGCATGCTTGCTGGCGATGTAAGCGGAATTGCCCTGTCCGCGCGCCTTGATGCCGCCGATGGACGAGGTGATGATGATGCTGCCGCCAACGCGCTTCTTCAGTGCGGGGATCGCGTACTTCAGCCCGAGGAACACACCGCGTACGTTGACCGCCATCACCTGGTCGAACACATCGACCGGATAGTCCACGATCGAGGCCGCCGCGCCCTCGGCGCCCGCATTGGCGACGAACACGTCGATGCCACCCAGTTTGTCCTCGGCCGTCTTCATCAGGCGTTCGTTGTCTGCCGGCCTGGAGATGTCCGCGACGAGATACTCCGCCCTGACGCCACGCGCTTCCTTCACGGCATCCTTGAGCGCCATTTCATTGCGGCCCGCCAGCATCAGCTGTGCGCCCTCTCTCGCGAAGAGCCGGACCGCTTCAAGTCCGATGCCGCTGCCGGCGCCGGTGATCACGACTGTTTTGTTTTCGAGTCTCAATTTTCTTCTCCTTTGGCCGGAACGTGCAAACGCGCTCTTTTCACGCGTTTCTCTGTTCTCATTAATCTTCAGGTCAAGCCAGAACCGCAATTCTCTTTATGCGGATCTGACCGCAATATCCATCTTTTATCCGGCCTTGACTGCAACAACCTTGAACGCAACAACCTTGAACGTAACAACGCGGCGGTCGCAAAACCATTCTAGTCCATCGACAGACATGGGGCGGCCTTCACCAAGTTCCTCGGATCGCCCCCGCCTTGCGTCCAGCACGCGAGGCCATCGTATCGGCACCGAGGATCACCAGAACGAGTAACGAATACTGCAGAAAATAGATCAGGAATTCCGCGGCACTGCCAAGTCCGGGAATTGAGCTTGCGGCCACCCCCGCTGCGCCCTTTCGCGCCACGAAAGACGACAGGAAAGTCCCCATGATAAGGCAGACGGGCCATACGGCAATCGACCACAGCAGGAGGCGCCGGTAGAAAATATGACGCAGCACGAGGCCCACGAGCATTCCGATGATCAACACGATCGGAACCCGGTAAATGTACTCGGCAATCACGAGTTGGGTGATCGGAAAGTCGGCAAATAGCCCAAACAGTGGCTGCAACAATTCGTAGACAGAATTGATGACGGATGCCCGCAATCCGAATCCGCTGTCCACCAGCAGGCCTGCCATGGTTCCGATGGCCGTTGCAATCAAAGCGTCGAAGACGAGGCGCAGGTCCGCTGGAATCCACGCACGATCGAACGGTGACTTGCCCATCAGTACGGCGATTTCGGCTCCGCAGCAGTCCTGGCGGGGAGACTCAGAATCATGGGCGCCCGATGTGCTGCGGCAGGCCGTCGTTGATGTCCAGCCATGGCACCCTTGTTTCTATGTGGATATGCATGGACGGCCGCACGCCAGGATCGTCATCGAGCGTACCCAGGGCCAGTGCAAAAGTATCCGGTCTCGTCGCCCTGATGAATTGCAGGGTGGAGCCGCATTGCAGGCAGAACGTGCGCGTGACTTCGGGCGAGGATTGATAAGAGGCGATGTCCGCCGCACCGGACAGCAGTATGAAATCGCTCCGTTGCACGCGGGCGTAGCTCCCGAATGCCGCGCCATGAATCTTGCGGCACATCGAGCAATGGCAATGGCTCGCCGGACCCAGCGGGCCGCGGATTTCGTAACGGACGCTGCCGCAAAGACAACTGCCCCGGATCATGTCAGTCTCCTCCATCTCCCATCCACGACTCGCCAAGCTCACATCTTTCCTTACAGCCAGCGCCGAACCCTCGCTTTGTAGGAATCGTACGCCTCGCCGAACTTCGCTGAAAGCACCCGCTCCTCGGGAATGATCTGGAAGCGGCTGATGTAGAGGACGAACGCAGCCGCTCCGATTAGCGACCAGGCCGAGGACAGAAACACCGACCAGGCGACCAGGACCAGGAGGAGGCCGGCGTACATGGGATTACGGGTGGCCTTGTAGATTCCCGAACTGACCAGCGCTGAGGTTTCCTGCGGTTTGGTAGGATTAACCGTCGTTCTTGCCCTGCGAAATGAGATCACACCGGCAAGCGCGATGGCGAGGCCGGCCAATGCCAGGGTGCCCGCCGCGAGCAGGCTGACATTCCGGGGCAGTTCCAGAATTGGCATCGATCCGGAAATCGCCCACATGCCAATGGCAGTCAATAGCGCGATCGCGGGCGGAGGGACCTTCAGTTCGAGGGCATTCATTTCAGGACATTATCGCGAATATCCATGGGGCATGGTTGAACCGGGAAATCCCCTTCCCTGCAAGAGGAACTCCACTAGTGCAGTTTCCCCGGGGGTTGGTATCTGCATACCATGAATCCGGCTTTGTAGTGTCAAGACATGCCGAGCACGGAACGCAGCACCGCCGTTCCGGAGGGCTTGAAAAACCACCAGAGGGCGGCACAATTCAGTACGACGGTTGTCCAGAAAGCGATCTGGAATGACAGCTTCTTCGACTTGTGCCGCAGCACGCGCTGCGCGAGCAAGGCTCCCGGCCACCCTCCCGCCAATCCGAACAGATGCAGGATGCTCTCCGGTGTTCTCCAACGGTCGCTTCTGGCCGCCGACTTGTCGAACGCGTATGCGAGGAATGCGAGGACGCTGGCGCCCTGGTAAGCCTTGAGCACCAATGACGGTAGTTCGCCCGAGAAAACCGCCAGGGCCACGAACCCGAGGAAGGCACCAGCCGGCACGAGTGCAAGCGCCACCCCTCTGACCCACACTGTCAATGCGGAAGGATCGTTTGCATAGGCGACGCTGTCGGCTCGCGAGCGGCCCTTCTCATCCACGGCCAGTTCATAGGTGACGCTTTCGTTCAAAGTCGGCTGCCGGCGCCTGTTCGCAAACGAGCCGATGTGGACGAAAACCCGATTACCGCCCCTGGCCGGCGCAATGAATCCGAAACCCCGGTCGTCCTTCCAGGTGCTTATCCTGCCCCGCTGGCGCATGCTGATCCTCCTGGCGGAATCTCCATCCGGAAACTCCTGTCCCCGTTGAGCAACCCGGCCGTGGGCACGAGGGCAGTCCCGACTGGCTGGCCTGGATTGTCGCTCCGAATCCTGAACTCGTCCTTGCTCAGATTTAGGATATCTGCGAGGCGGCGAGCAGACGGATCAGTCTGCATCGGCTTCGGGGACCAAGTACAGCCAGTCGATACCCAGATGCTTGCCAAGAACCTGCACGAACAAAATGGGGCGCTCGGCCGTGACGGAAATTGGCGACTCTATAAAATCCCCCAGCTCCCAGCCGACCAGCGCCTCGAATTCCTGCATCGATATTTTCTCGCCCTCGAGCCGCGCTTTGATCAGCCCGGGAACCTCCAGCAGCGGAATCGACCGCTTCGGTTTTACGCCATTCACGAGCTCAGACAGGGGAACACCGAGAAACAACGCCAGCTCCATCGCTTGAAACAGCGTTAGCGTGGAGGCGAGCTCGTCATC
>JBKJUC010000069.1:0-5637 GCA_046590325.1 Burkholderiales bacterium
CTGCGGCTGGCTGTTTCTATCGATGCGCCGCTGGATAAAGTGAAGCGCATCTATGAATTCATCTGGGCCGAAGGCCGCGACCCTTCCGATCCGAAGGAGTTCGCCGCGCTCGCCGCCGAAATGGGCATTGCCGACGCCGACACACGCGTTGCCGATCCGCAGGTAAAGGCAAGGCTGAAAACCAACACCGACGCAGCGATTGCCGCGGGGGTCTGGGGCGTACCCACTTTCGTGGTGGACGGAATCTGCTTCTGGGGTTTCGATTCCGGCGCGATGCTGCTCGACTACCTCGACGACCCGACGATCTTCTCCGGCCCTGAGTACGCTCGCATCGATTCACTGCCTTCCGGCATCCAGCGAAAGCCTAAAGCGTGACTAACACCTGAACCGCAAAGGCGCAGAGGCGCAAAGAAGGGCACGTAAAGGAAGGCAAAAGGAAGTTCAGGTACTTGACGATGGCTGGCCGGACACAAGCGAGCAATCATATGAATTGCGGTGGTCTTATCTAATGTTCAATTCATGTCCCACCGTTTTCCTTTGCGTTTCCTTTGCGCCTTCGCGCCTTTGCGGTTCAGGGTTATCAAAATGAAATCCAGTCAATCCGAGTTCCTGAACGTCCGTGGGCTGCGTTACCACGTGCGCACCTGGGGCGACCCATCGGCGCCGAAACTGTTCCTGCTGCACGGCTGGATGGATGTTTCGGCATCGTTCCAGTTTGTTGTCGACGAACTGCGGCATGACTGGCATGTCATCGCGCCCGACTGGCGCGGCTTCGGCCTTTCAGAATGGACGCAGGAAGGCTACTGGTTCCCCGATTACATCGCGGACCTCGACGCGATCCTCGAGCACTACCAGCCGGAATCGCCCGCGTATATCGTCGGCCACAGCATGGGTGGCAATGTCGCCAACCTCTATGCCGGCATTCGCCCCGAGCGCGTCGGCAAGCTGGTGCTGGCGGAAGGTTTCGGCCTGCCGCCGACGAAACCGGAGAAGGCGCCCGACCGGTATGCAGCCTGGCTCGATAAAATCCGCACCGCTCCCACATTGCGGCCTTACAAGACTTTCGAAGAAGTCGCGCAACGCCTGAAAACCAACAACCCGCGCATCAGCGACGAACGCGCCACGTTCCTTGCGCCGCATTGGGCCGAGCAACTCGACGACGGCAGCATCCGCTTGCGCGCGGACCCAAGCCACAAGATGGTGAACCCGGTGCTCTACCGGGTCGAGGAAGCCATGGCCTGCTGGAAGCGCATCACCGCGCCGACGCTATGGCTGTGGGGAGACGGGGAATGGATGATGAAGTGGATGAAAGGCGACAAGTCGTTGCTAGATCCGTATCGCGCCTGCTACCAGTCCCTGCACGAAGAGACCATCGCGGACGCCGGGCACATGATGCATCACGACCAGCCGCTGGAATTCGCCAGGGCGATCGAAACTTTTCTCTATTGATTGCGGCAAGTCGGAGAACCGCATTTGACAGATATCTTTCAAATGCTAGACTAGCGGCATGCAAACCACACTGCGCATCGATGACCAGCTCTACCGCGAAGCAAAGGCCGCCGCGGCAAGGGAAGGCGTTACCATTACCCGGTTCATTGAAGAGTCACTGAAGCTACGCCTGCACCGCGGTGCTCGCGCTGGCAAGTCGAAGCAGGTTTCGCTTCCGACATTTGCCGGCGGCGGTTTTCCGTATTCGCCCGAAGAATTGAAGGCACTGGCGCAGCGCACGGAGGCGGAGGCCGACCAAAGGAAGATCCCGGCGAAACGCGGTCGCAGAAAGTAATCAGGCGTGCTCCTTCTGGATGCGAACATTCTGATCTACGCTTTCCGGAGCGACAGCCCCCATCATGCTGCGTGCTACGGATGGCTGACCCGGGCACTTACCGGAGAAGAACCGGTGGCAACCACGTCTGTGGTCGAGCTTGCTCTCCTGCGAATATCAACCTTGCCGGCACTCGGCCCAGTGTCGGCCGCCCCGGCGGAAGTTTTCAAGTTTCTGGCTGCATTGAGGCAGCAATCCTGGACCGTGCGCATCGAACCCGGAGATCACCATCTGGAACTGCTGCAAGGCCTGTGCACGAAGCTCAAATTGCGTGGCAACGACATAAACGACGCCTTCCTGGCCGCTCTCGCAATCGAATACGATGCAACCCTTGTCACCGCCGATAAAGGGTTCAATCGCTTTCCCGCTTTGCGAATCCTGGATCCGACCGATTAGATCGAGCACGCCATGATGTTGTGCGAGACGTCGGGTAACAGCCCTGCGAACCATTTTGCCGGCGCTGGAGATCATCGACGGATCGCAACTTTGAAAACAGCCCCTGCCCTTTCTCTGCGTTAATTTTCCTCTGCGTCCTAAAAGGGTACTCCGACGTGCTACGCATGTAGGGTATCCGCGTCCTCTGCGGTGAGCGCTGCTCTAATCCTTTCTGAAGAAGTACGAACCACGCCAAAGCGTCAGGCATGCCGCTGCGAGAAACGCCGCCGCATAGCTGTCGCTGATCGCCACGATCAGCCAGAACATCATCGGCAGCGCGACGACGCCCGCGTACGTCATCGCCAGTGACGCCCCGGTCGCGGCGGCAGCCTTGCCCGGCGGGGCGATGCGCGCGACTTCCGAAAGATAAACGCCGTTCCAGCCGGTGGCCGTCAGGCCATAGATGAAGCTCACGGCGAATATGGCCGCCACCGGCCAGGACGCCGTGAATGCGGCTGTCAGGACGGCAGCGGTCGACATGCCCATGCCGATGGCACCCAGCACTGCACGCGGCTTCGCAAAATTGTCTGCGATGACTCCCCAAGCGATGCGGCCGATGATTCCGGCGCCCATCGCGGTGGCCAGCGCCGCGCCGGCGAACTGTACGGAGAAGCCAATACGCTGCGTGAGGTAGACCACCAGGAACGTGCTGAGGCAGCTTTGCATGCCGGAGTACGTGCTGGACGCGAAGCCCATTTCGCGCAGCCGGGGGTGCGCCAGCACCAGGCGCAGAGGTTCGAGCAGGCTCGCGGGTTTGATCGGCCGGTCGAAATGCCGCGCAAGATCGACGACCGCGCGATAGGGCTGAATGACGAGCGCCAGTGCGACGCAGGCGAGTCCCACGGCCAGCGCCGCCGTTCGCCATCCGTAGGCGAGGATCAGGACCGGAACGATCGCGCCCGCCATCGCGCCGCCGATCGGCACACCGGTCTGCTTCAGGGAAAAAATCAGGCTGCGGATGCGCTCGGGCGTACGGTCGGCAAGGATCGAAGAACTGGACGGCGTAACGGGCCCATAACCCAGACCCATCACCATTGCACCCAATCCGACGATCCACGGATTGGCAGTCGAGATCAGCGCAATACCCGTTCCGCAGAGCAGCAGTGAATACTGGCTCATGCGCATGGCGCCGACTTTCGAAATGATGCCACCGGAGAACAGCGCGCCGAAGGTGGCGGCACCGAAAGTCAATGCAGTAACCAGGCCAACCCAGCTTGCCGGAAACCCGATCTCATCGTGCGCAGCCGGCGCGAAGACCGGCGGCGCAAAAACCGCCATCGACACCAGCGCCTGGATGGCCATGGTGACGATCAGCGGCCAGATCACGCGTTTCATTTTCTATCCAACCCTTAACCGCAAAGGCGCAAAGACGCAGAGGAAAGCGCGCAAAGGAAAGCAAATTTCCGGAAATATTCTTGGTACTCCGTTCGATGAAACGGAACATTGGCCCGCTCGCTTCGCCAGCCTTCCTTGCCCTTCTTTGCGTACCCTTTGCGTCTTCGCGCCTTTGCGGTTAAGGGTTAAGCCTTCGACTGGCCAAGTGCCTGGTCGAGGTCCCAGAGGATGTCGTCGATGTCCTCGATGCCGATCGATATGCGGATCATGTCGGGACCGACGCCGGCTTTGATCTGGTCTTCTTCGGACAACTGGCGGTGGGTGGTGGACGCGGGATGGATCACCAGGGTCTTGGCGTCGCCGACGTTGGCCAGGTGCGAGAAAAACTGCAGCGCCTCGATGAACTTGACCCCGGCCTCCATGCCCCCCTTGATGCCGAAGGTCATGATCGAACCCGTACCCTTGGGCATGTATTTCTTCGCCAGCGCGTGGTACTTGCTGCCGGGAAGGCCCGGGTAATTGACCCAGGAGACACGCGGATGACCTTCGAGGAATTTCGCGACGGCCATGGCATTGGCGACGTGGCGTTCGACGCGCACGTGCAGGGTCTCGAGACCCTGCAACAGCATCCAGGCGTTGAAAGGCGAAAGCACGGGACCGAGCGTACGCATGGTCTCCATGCGGCATTTCATGGTGTAGCCGAAATCGCCGAAGGTTTCGTGGAATATCACGCCGTGGTAGCCGCGCGAGGGTTCGGTCATCATCGGGAACTTGCCGTTGCCCCAGGGAAATTTTCCGGACTCGACCAGCACACCTCCCATGGTGGTGCCGTGGCCGCCGATAAACTTGGTGGCGGAATGGATCACGATATCCGCACCGAACTTGATCGGCTGGCACAGGTAAGGCGAAGCAAAGGTGTTGTCGATCATCAGCGGCACGCCCGCTTCATTCGCAATGTTCGCGACAGCCTCAATGTCGAGCACATTGATTTGCGGATTGCCCATCGTCTCGGCGTAAAGCACGCGGGTTCGCGGCGTGATCGCCTTGCGGAAATTCTCCGGATCGTCCGGATGGACGAAGACCGTCTTGATGCCGAACTGGCGGAAGGTCACATCGAACTGCGAATAAGTGCCGCCGTACAGCGTGCTGGCGGACACGATCTCGTCGCCTTCACGCAGGATCGTGAGCAAGGCGCACATCTGCGCCGCCTGGCCGGAAGAGGTCGCCAGCGCCGCGCGGCCGCCTTCGAGGGCCGCCATTCTTTCCTCGAACACCGCGACTGTCGGGTTCGAGATGCGCGAGTAGACGTTGCCGAAAGTCTGCAGGTTGAACAGGCTCGCGGCATGCTCGGGGGAATCGAAGACGAACGACGTGGTCTGGTAGATCGGCACCGCGCGCGCACCCGTTGCCGCGTCGGGAATCTGACCTGCATGAAGGCACAAGGTGCCGAATCCGAATTCTCTGTCTGCCATAGATTCAGTGATTGGTGATTGGTGATTGGTAACTGGTATCTGGTGAAACCGTTTCAGCGAAGCGGGTGGGAATAAGGTGAGTGCGAAGCTGGGAACTGCATTTGCCAATCACTAATCACCATTCACCAATCACCGCTTTTAGTAGGGCAACCAATTCGGCCGCTTTGACGAAATGACCTTGGTATTGACGCCGACCCAGTTCAGTCCACCGAACAGGCGGCCGTGCTCGATCTTGACGCAACGGTCCTGCACGACCTCGAGACCCGCCTTGCGTGCCTTGTCCGCGGCGGCTTCGTTCGTGACGCCGAGTTGCATCCACAATACCTTGGCACCGACCGCAATCGCCTCGTCGACGATGGGATCGATGTCCTCGCTCTTGCGGAAGCAGTCGACGACGTCGATCTTCTCCGGGATCTCGCGCACGCTCGAGTACACCTTCTCGCCGAGGATTTCCTGGCCCTTGTACGAAGGATTGACGGGGATGACGCGGTAGCCGTGTTCCTGCATGTACTTGGCCGCAAAAAAACTCGGACGGTACCAGTTGGCGGACAGGCCCACGACTGCAATGGTCTT
>JBKJUC010000213.1:0-25079 GCA_046590325.1 Burkholderiales bacterium
AACATTGCCAGGGAAGACTGCACCGTGGTGCGCAAGCTCGACACCGCGGGAATGGTGCTGCTGGGCAAGACGCACACGGTGCAGTTCGCCTATGGCGCTGCAGGGATCAATCACGATTACGGCACACCGCACAATCCCTGGCATGAAGTGCCGCACGCACCGGGCGGCTCTTCGAGCGGCAGCGCAGTGGCGGTGGCGTCCGGACTGGTGCCGTTTGCGCTGGGCACGGACACAGGCGGATCAGTTCGCGTGCCGGCGGCACTGTGCGGGATTGTGGGACTAAAGACAACGATCGGAAGGATCAGTCGCGCCGGAGTTTATCCGCTGTGCTGGACGCTCGACAGCGTCGGACCCATCACCCGCTCGGTCGAAGACGCGGCGCTGGTCTATCATGCGATGTTGGGATCAGACCCGCGGGACGAGTCCACGGCGGGCGTCGCCGCGCACGACACAATGCGCGAACTCAAGGACGGCGTGAAAGGCCTGCGGATCGCGTTTGGCGAGACGACGTTCTTCGACGACGTCGATCCGGAGGTGGAGAAAGCGGTGCGCGAAACGGGAAAAGTGTTCAGTTCTCTGGGCGCGCAGCTATCGAGCATCGCAGTTCCCGAGGCAGCGGCGGCATGGGCGGAGAAACACCGCGGCCTGCTGATTCCCGCCGAGGCCTGCGTGATTAATCGCGACCTGCTCGACAATCATTTCGATGAACTCGATCCGGTGATCGGGCCGCGCATGCTCACCGGCCGGACGCTATCCGCCCCTGATTATTTGCTGTTGCTGCGGCGCTATGCGGAATTGCGGGAACAGGTGCGGGCGACCCTGCGGAATGTCGATGCCCTGATCGTCCCGACCACGATGACGCCGGCCTGGCCGCTATCCAAAGTCGACGCCAGCGCCGAGAGCTATCTGGACTACAACATGCGGGTCCACCGCAATACGGGGATCGGCAATATCCTCAACCTCTGCGCCGTATCCCTGCCCTGCGGATTTGCGTCCGGCGGCCTGCCAATCGGGCTGCAGATCTATACCAAGCCGTTCCATGAGGACGTGGCGCTACGGGTCGCGTATGCCTACGAGCAGGCGACGGAATGGCACAAGCACCGGCCCAAGTTCGCCGGCGCCTGAGCCGGCTTAGCTGAACTTGTTTTTGTCGTCCGCGCTTCTTTCCAGCCGGTCTTCGAGCTCGCCGATATAGGCGGAGACAGAGTTGCCGGACTGTTCGATCGTGGTTCGCAGGTCCTGCTGTGCCAGGTCGACCCGGCCGATTACGCCCAGCCGGGACTCGGCAACCTGCTCCCCGAGCTTGCGCAACTCCACATCGAGATAGCTGCGCAAATCGGTGAAGCGTGAAGCTTCAGCCTTGTCGGCAAGCTCCCGCTGCGCGCCCAGTTCGCGGGAATGGCGCCGCGCGTCGAGCAATACGTTGGTCTGCAGGTAGACGACGAAAATCAGGAACAGCGCAGTGATCAGCACCGTGACCCCGAGCAGCACCAGGCCCAGTGGCGCCTGTACGTCGGCGACAAGCAGGGAAACCGTTGTGGGCGTCATGATGACGCTCCAGTTGACCGCGGCGAATACCACGATGAGCGCGAGAACCACCATCAAAACCAGCGTGGGTGCTTTCATATGAATTCCTCCATTTCACCCCCCGCCCTCTCCCCCGCTGCCGGAGAGGGTGTCTGGGCGCGGATTACGTTGATCGACGTTTGACGGTATGAAAAGGTAGTTGGTTCAATCTGCGCCAGGTGGAATGCACTTCGCTGTCGCGGATCATCTGACCGTCATGGTCGGCGCTCGACCACCACGATCATGATATCAGCCTCTGTTCCTCGGCACCCTTTCCGCCAGTGGGGGACGAGGGCGCGTGAAGCGATGCCAGGGCGCGCTACCCGCAAACAGCCGACAAGTCGGTAACGAGTCCGCGCGCCGGATGGAGAGGTGGTGGCAGGGCGCTGTGTGTCAGTTGGTCACCCTCATATAAAGCATCGGCAATTTCTCCGGCAGGCGCCGGAGCTGGTCGAGAACCATGTAGTTGCGCATGCCGAAGATGCGGGAGACATAACGGTCGGCCCTGGGATCGAGGCTCATGCAGTAAGTGAAAATGCCGTGGCGGTTGTTCTCTTCGACCGCTTTCTTGGCATCGAACATCAGGTACTGTGGATCGTGCACGTCAATGTCGGACGGTTCGCCGTCGGTGATCAGCAGGATCAGCTTTTTGTGGGCGCGGCGGTCCTGCAGGAATGTGCCGGCATGGCGCAGGGCCGTGCCCATGCGCGTCGAGAGCTGGCCGGTCATGCCGGCCAGGCGGGCCCGCGAAAGGTCGCCGTAAGGCCGGTCGAAATCCTTGAAGCGGAAATAACCGACGTCGTGGCGGCCGTTCGAGCAGAAACCGTGGATCGCGAAGCTGTCGCCAATGCGCGCCATCGCGTCGGCCAGCAGCACGGTCGCTTCGCGCGCAAGGTTCAGGACCGTGGTCCCGGCATTCGCCACCGGGTCATTGGTCGACTGTGAAAGATCGAGCAGCACCAGGACCGACAGATCGCGCTGCTGTCGACCGAGAATGGCGTGCACGCGCGGATCGGGCGGCACCCGGATGCGCAAATCGATGGTGGCATTGATGCAGGCGTCGAGGTCGAGGCGATCACCCTCGAGCCGCTTGTTGAGCCGGACGGGCCGTTGAACTTGCACCGCCTTAACCAGGTACTTCACCCGGTTCACCAGGTCCTGGTTGCGATCGAGGATCTCTTCGATCTGGCGCGGGTCGGCCTCGGCCGCCGCTTTCTCCAGCAGCGTGCACCAGGCCGGGCGCTCGCGGCCGATCAGGTAATCCCACTCGTCGTAGCGCATCGGCGGCGACAGCGGTTCTTCCAGCAGCGCTTCATTGGCCCGCGACGGCGCCGTCAGCTTGACCTGCTCCTCCTCCGTCGGCTGCGCCTCAGTGCGTTCTTCCTCGTCCCGGTCCGGGCCTTTCTCGCCATCGGCGAGACGCGCGCCCTGCATGACGACATCCTCGTCATCGTCGGCGGGCTCGCCCATATCGCCGAAATCCCAGATGCCCTGGTTGTCGTCGCGATAGGCGGGCTCCACCACATAGGTCTTGAAGTTGAACTGCACGCGCATCTGTCCCATGTCGTTGCCGAGCAGGCCGCCCATCACACGGCTGATCGACTGGTCGTCCCAGTAGTCGCGCTGCCCGAAGAACTGGCGCTGGCCTTTCGCCACCCAGGGATTGTCGTCGTGGTAGTCCTCGTCCAGCAGCGCGCGTGCAAGGCGCGCCATCAGCGAGGCAGAGGTCACGGCACCACCGGGTTGCGCGACATGAAAGGTCTGCCACAGCCGCTTCAAGCCGGGAAGCTGGCGGATGGCGAGCTGCTCTACACGGGCATCCTCGACCAGCGACACCAGCACCACTTGCAGCGGCTTGAGGCTGCCCACCGGAAACCTCTGCCCGGTAAACACGACATGCGCCGAAGCATGCGCCACCGCCGCGCGATACAAGGCCAGGCCGGACTGTCCGGCATAGCCGCGATAGGTCTGCGGCAAACGGATGGTGCTGCCGTCTATTGTCGAGCGCCGGCCGGCGCTTTCGTTGCGGCTGTGGATCGCCGGACGCAGTTTCAGATTGCGCCCCCAGAGTGCCCGCAGGTACAGCGACAGCCGCCGCTCGACGTCGGCGAACACGGTCTGGTCGCCTTCGGCCCGCAGCAGCGCGCGGCCCTCCTCGCTGTCGAGCTGGAAGTAGCGCGCCTGCGCATTCGGGTCGCGCATGTGCGACTGCACGCCCAACAGCGCCCAGCGGCGCAGGCCTTCGAACGAGAGCTGCTCGAGAAGACTATCGAGGCGCTGCAGGATCGCGGTGACGCCGGCGGGCGCGAGTTCACTCAGTTCACGCAGGAAATCCAGATAGGCGACATAGAGTGCAGCGTCGCGAAGGCGGCGCGCGGCGACGATGGCCGAGGCGAAGACCAGTTCGGCCGTGCGTGCATCGGTATGAGCATAGACCGCGAGCGCCGCGTCGATGGTCTTGAATGTCGCCTCTTCGCCGATGCCGCGCGCGACCGCCGGCATTTCGCGCAGGTAGGCGAGCGCCACGCTCCATCCGAGTCCGGCCGTGGCGATCTCCCGCGCCCCTTCGAGGTAGCGCGTGAGACCTTCCGGCGTGAACGAGCGCGACGCCTCAAGCCAGGTGGACTGCACCAGCTGCCTCGCGTGCGGCCCCAGCGCCGTCAGGAGTTCTTCGTAGTCGTCAAGCTTCGGCATGGTCTAGGGCATAAGCGTGGACGCAGAGGACGCGGAGAAAAAGCAAGAGAGAACGCAGAGGAAATTCCGATATATGGGAAGCAGAGGTTGTCTGGGGCGAGTGTCGCCGTTGGAAGTTGCGCGGCTGATCGATATCGGAGAAGTCCATGTGAACCCCTTACATTTTCACCTTCTTTCGTCCTTGCCTTCCTCTGCGTACTTTCTGCCTTTCCTCCGCGTCCTCTGCGTCCACGCTTATGCCCTAAATCCTAGAAGCAAGCGCGGATGGTGGCGCCGAGGGCGTCGCGAATATCCGGGTCGTCGGTGATCGGCTTGATCAGCGTCACATGGCAGGCGGCGACGGGTTCGACGCCCTGGCCGATCAGCGAGCCGGCGTAGATCAACATGCGGGTGGAGATGCCTTCCTCCAGGCCGTGGCCCTTGAGGTTGCGCGCGCGTTCCGCGACGGTGACCAGCTTGCCGGCCAGGTCCGGGCCGATGCCCGACTCGTGGCTGACGATTTCGATCTCGACGTCGCGCGAGGGATAGCTGAAGTCGAGCGCGCCGAAGCGCTGCTTGGTGGACTGCTTGAGGTCCTTAAGGATGCTCTGGTATCCGGGGTTGTAGGAGATCACCAACTGAAAATCCGGATGGGCGGAGACCAGCTCGTTCTTTTTCTCAAGCGGCAATATCCGGCGCGCATCGGTCAGCGGGTGTATCACGACCGTAGTGTCCTGGCGCGCTTCGACGA
The DNA here is from genome assembly GCA_046590325.1 of Burkholderiales bacterium. Classification (GTDB taxonomy): domain Bacteria; phylum Pseudomonadota; class Gammaproteobacteria; order Burkholderiales; family JACQAP01; genus JACQAP01. Next base: position 4,991 of record JBKJUC010000213.1, read on the forward strand.
CTTCATCGAGATAGCAAATGGCGCCGTAGCGCACAGCCAGCGTCAGCGGCCCGTCCTGCCAGCGAGTGCCGTCGGCGTCCAGCAAATAGCGTCCGACCAGGTCCGAGGCGGTCATGTCCTCGTTGCAGGCCAGGGTGATCAGCGGCTTGTTGAGCTTCCACGCCATGTATTCGACGAAGCGCGTCTTGCCGCAGCCGGTCGGGCCCTTGAGCATCATCGGCATACGCACCGCGTACGCCGCTTCGAAGAGCTGCACTTCGTCTCCGAGCGCGCGGTAGTAGGGCTCGGCATCCACGCGATACTGCTTGACGATGCCCTCGGCGGGCGAGAGGTTGCGGGAATCGTTTGGGTTCATATCTCGTATCCTTGGCCTATTTCCTGCGCTGGACCGGCATGGCGCCGGTCAATATGTTACGCGCCGCGGACCAGGCATTGAACATCGCGGTCTTGAGCGCGGCTGCATCTGTTGCAAGGATACGCGCCCAGGCGCCGGCGCGGTTGGGGAGCAGCGCCGCCCCGGCGTAGACGCCCGGCAGGAGCAGCGCTTCACGCATCGCCGTAACTAATCCGGCGGCGACAATTTCGGCGGCCGGCTTCGCCCCGGTCACAACGAACAGGCTGCCCTGGGCGGCCGAGGTTCCTGCCACCCCGGCCAGCCCGCGCGCGAGCTCGCATCCCCCGATGAGGAAGCGGTCGCAGACCAGGAGTCGGCCGGAAGCCTCTTCGATCCGGGTTTCGGATCGCAGCCAGTCGAACACTCCGTTGCCGCCCTTGGGATCGTGCAGCAGCAGCGAGTCGCCGGCGATGACGGTGGAACCCGGATGCACGGTTATCCGCACGCGATTGTCCAGCCGCGCACGGGGAAACAGGATGGAGGGATCGGGCAGGTATTCCAGGAACGCCCCCTCTCGCGCATGAATTTCCAGGCGCTGGACGGCCGGTTCCAGCTCCATGCTGTGGACGATGGTGGAGGCGCCAGAGGTGACGTGCGCAGAGGAACGTTCGCCGGCTTCGATGCGCAGTCGCAGGTCGTCGCCTTCGAACATCCCGCCTGCGCAGGACTGCAGGTACAGCGTCGGCATGCCGGCCGGGTCGCCGGGCGAAGTCAGCGCCCGGCCGAGATGGAAGGGATATCCGACCCGCTGCCGGCGCACGTACGTCGCACCGACGGGATCGCGGGCGAACTCGATGTCCGCATGGATCCCGTCAGGCCGTTCCGCCACGAGCGCCGCGCCGGCGAGGTCGAAGGGCTTCACCGGTCGAACAGGACTTGCGATGCGATCGCGTCCACGATGCGATCCACGCCTTCGCCCGTGGCGCAATTGGTGGTCAGCACAGTGCGGCCCGCGCGGGCCTCGTTGGCTTCGCGAATCATGCGCAAAAGATCCACGTTCACGTAAGGCGCGAGGTCGACCTTGTTGATCACCAGCAGATCGCACTGGAGGACACCGAGGCCGCGCTTGCGCGGGATATCGTCGCCGCCGGCGACATCGATGACGAACAGCCAGTAGTCCACCAGGTCAAGCGAAAACGTCGAGGCGAGGTTGTCACCGCCGGACTCTATCAGGATCAAATCCAGCTTCTCATACCTGGCATCCAGTTCGTCGGCGGCCTGAATGTTCATGGTCGGGTCTTCGCGGATCGCGGTGTGCGGACAGGCGCCTGTTTCCACCGCCAGCACGCGCAACGGATCGATCAGCCCGCTGCGACGCACCCGCTCGGCGTCCTCTTTGGTAGCGAGGTCGTTGGTGATAACCGCCAGGTTGGTTCCGCGCTGGATGAATCGCGGAATCAGTTGCTCCAGCAGTCGCGTCTTGCCGGACCCGACGGGGCCGCCGATACCCACCCGGGCTGCGCCGGGGTGCCGCGCAGTGCGCGCTGAGGTATCAAATCCGGGTGTCACTGTGTTCATGGCCTTGCTCTCCGTTGCAATTGTCGAATGCGCGGCGGTAAACGGTGAACGGTGATCAGCAATCGGTCACCCGCCCACGCCTTTGGCTCTTACCGTTCACTGTTCACCGTTCACCGTCCCCCGTTCGCTGGCTCAACGGAACATATACCGTTGAGCCAACGCCACCACTTTCGCCGGCTCACAGGTAATCACCTTGCCGTCGATCATCACGTCGAAGGTCTGCGGGTTGACGGTGATGTTCGGGCAGGCGCTGTTGTGCAGCATGTCGGCCTTGGTCAGCTTGCGCGTGCCGACGGCCGGCAGGAGTTTCTTGGTCAGGCCGAGCTTGCCCTGGGTTCCGGCCTCCACCGCGAGGTGATTGACGAAATTAACCGACAGGGCCTTTTTCGCTTCACCGAAGGCGCCCCATTGCGGACGCATGATCAGCGGTTCACAGGTCATCAGCGAGGCGGCCGAATCGCCCATCGCACCCCAGGCAATGAAGCCGCCCTTCACCACTATTTCGGGCTTGATGCCGAAGAAGCCCGGGCGCCACAGCACAATGTCGGCGATCTTGCCGTCTTCCAGGGATCCGATGTACTTGTCGATGCCGAAGGTCTTCGCCGCGTTGATGGTGTACTTGGCGATGTAGCGCTTGATGCGTTCGTTGTCGCCGATCCGGGTTTTTTCCTCCGGCAGGCGGCCGCGCTGGTCTTTCATTTTCGAGGCGAGCTGCCAGGTGCGGGCAATGACTTCGTTGATGCGGCCCATGCCCTGGCTGTCGGAACCGAGCATGGAGATCGCGCCGATGTCGTGCAGCACGTCCTCGGCGGCGATGGTCTGCGCACGGATGCGCGATTCCGCGAAAGCCACGTCTTCCGGCACCGCCGGATTCAGGTGGTGGCACACCATGATCATGTCGAGGTGTTCGTCGAACGTGTTCACGGTGTAGGGATTGGTCGGATTGGTGGAAGACGGCAGGCAGTTCATTTTTCCGGCCACCGCGATGATGTCCGGCGCGTGGCCGCCACCCGCACCTTCGGTGTGATACATGTGGATGGTGCGGCCCTTGATGGCTTCGAGCGTGTCCTCAAGAAAGCCGGATTCGTTCAGCGTATCGGTGTGGAGCTGTACCTGGAAATCGAGTTCATCGGCCACGGACAGGCAGGTATCGATCACCGCCGGCATCGCGCCCCAGTCCTCGTGGATCTTTAGGCCCAGACAGCCGCCGCGCAACTGACCCGCCAGGGATTCTGGCTTGGAGGAATTGCCCCGACCAAGAAAACCAAAGTTGATTGGCCAGGCTTCCGAGGCCTGCAGCATCTTGCCGACATTCCATTCGCCGCCGCAGTCGATGCCGACCGTAATGGGACCGAGCGAACCGCCGATCATGGTGGTCAGGCCGGAGGCGATGGCGTGCTCGCAGAGTTGGGCCGAGTCGAAGTGCACGTGCACGTCGATGCCGCCGGGTGTCGCAATCAGGCCTTCCGCGTCGCGCACCGTGGTCGCCACGCCGCAGATCAGCTTCGGATGCACGCCGTCCATGATCTCCGGATTACCGGCCTTGCCGATGGCGACGATCCTGCCGTCCTTGATGCCGATGTCGCCCTTCACGATGCCGATGACCGGATCGATGATGGTCGCATTGCAGATCAGCATGTCGAGCGCGCCGTCAGCGCTGTCGTAGCCGGACTTCAGGCCCATGCCGTCGCGCAATGTCTTGCCGCCTCCATGCAGGCTTTCGTCGCCCGGCACGGCGTAGTCGTGCTCGATCTCGGCGAGCAGCGACGTATCGCCCAGGCGTACCGCATCGCCCCGGGTGGGGCCGTACATCGCGGCGTACTCCTTGCGCGTCATCTTTGCCATTCGAATTCCTTCGGGTTATTGCGTCGCCATTAAAGCTGATAGATCGGGCCGGGGGCAGCCCGGCGGCTGGTCACTGTCTTGCGGTTGCCAAGAAAACCGAAGGTTTCAGTGAAGGCTAACGTGCTTGCCACGTTATGCCGGAACTAAAAGTAACCAAAAGAAGGCCGCCCCTATTGTCGCGCCTCCCTATCAGGAGGTGGCCCTGTGCTGCCTGCCTCGATGAGGCGACTGCGGAACTCGACCTGGCGAGGCGCACACAACGCGCCTCACTGCGGGACTCGAACAGTCCTCGTCGACTTCCCCTCATCGAGTCGAGCTGCTCGGCGCGCCAGAAGGGGAACGTCTCTCCTGCCCGTGCCTTGTCAGGCACCTTTGAAGCCTTGCGCTTTTGCTTTCTTAAGCGCGTCTGCTTTTGCCTTCTCTCCCTTCGTCGTACCGTCCGTAAGATTGTTCAAACCGTAAACCTCGCCGGAGCCGCCGAACTCGGTGAGCGTCACTTCCTTGGCTTCGCCGGGCTCGAAGCGGACGGCGGTACCGGCGGGAACGTCGAGGTGCATGCCGAAGGAAGCCGCGCGATCGAAGTCCAGTGCCTTGTTCGCCTCGAAGAAGTGGTAGTGGCTGCCGATCTGGATCGGCCGGTCGCCGGTATTCACCGCCTTGAGCTTCGCCTTGCGGCGGCCGGCATTGAGCTCGATGTCGCCGTCGGGCGTGATGATTTCGCCCGGCGCAATTTTCTCCACGGCTTTGAGCTTTCCGGCGCGGATGGGATCGTGAACGGTGACCAGCTTGGTGCCGTCTGGGAAGGTCCCCTCCACCTGCAGCACGGGCATCAGGTCCGCCACGCCGGCCATGACGTCGTCGGTGGTCAGGATCGTGGAGCCGAAGCCGATCAGGTCGGCAACGGAGCGGCCTTCGCGCGCACCTTCGAGGATTTCATCGGCAATGATCGCCGTCGCCTCGGGATGGTTGAGCTTCAGGCCCTTCGCCCGCCGCTTCCTCGCCAGCTCCGCGGCGGTATAGATGGTCAAGCGTTCCAGTTCCGTCGGGGTTAACAACATAAAATTCCTTTTGCCACAGAGGACACAGAGATCACAGAGGAAACCGGACAACAAGAAAATTCGGGTGCTTGTACAAAAGTAATGTCTCTCTCGTAGGTAGCATCACCAAACACTATCGCTCCTTCAATCTGCATTCCTTTCGTTTTCCTCTGTGCCCTCTGTGTCCTCTGTGGCCAATGTCCTAATTGGCGAACAGCCGGCTGTCCTGGACTTCGTGCCGCATGGCGGCGATCTCGGCCTGGGGCGTATAGGCGTGGATCGCTTCTGCGTCCGCCGGTTCGAGTTTCAGCAGGTCGATCAGGGCGGGCCTCACATGGAGCATGACCTTCTGCGCATCGAGATGGCCGATCATGCCGAGGCGCAGCGCGGCGCCGATCAGGCCGGTGCACAAGGTGTGTGCGGAAACCGCGCGGCAGGTCTCTTCCGTCATGCCGACCGCGCGCCAGAGCATGCCCTGCATCACGGACATGTGGCCGAGGGCAGTCCGCCCCTGCACCCGTTCGCGGTATCCGGCGGCGCCTGGCGTATCCAGCTTCGCATGGACGTTGAGCAGCGACGCGCCGGCGCGCTTCGAGCCTTCACGCCACTCGGGCGCAAGGGTCATGGCTTCGACGATCTCATCCACGGCAGCGATTCGATCCAGTTGTCCGTCCGCGCGGAACGCCGCGGTCAACGCGCACACGTCGTGGGTAGCCCAGCGGTGGCGAAGCTGCCCTTCGACGAATTCCGCGAGGTGTGGCGCAGTGACGACCACGTGATCCGCGTGCAACGTTTCGAGTCCCCACGAAAAGGAGACGCTGCCGCTGGGGAAAAAACTGTCGGCGTGTTGCAACGCGCCCAGTAAATTTGAAATACCAGGCAGATTTGAAAGGTCGGGGAAACTGGACGGTTCAGGCATTGCCGATCCGCCTTGCCCTGCCGTCCGCGAGGAAAGGCTCGACCCGTTCCAGGTAGCGCTCCAGTGGGCCCTGCAAGGCAATGCGCAACCAGGTGCCTTCGAAACGGACAGCCCAGTGCATATTGCCGGCGAAATAGCCAATCTCCAGCGCGGCGGCTGCATCGCGCGGCGTCAGCGTCAGCCATTCGGTCTCGCGCATCCTGACGACCACGGCCCTGTCGTTCGTCAGCATGAGGACCGCGCCGTTGTACAGGTGCTCGCTGCGGTCCAGCACCACCGCGCATTCCGTGCCTGCGTCCGTCGTGGCCCGCAGGCGATGGCGATGGGTGTCTTCCTCGGACAGCGCCAGATACTCGACCCGGCCGGCGTGGCCGAGATCGTGCAGCCTGTCGGCGATCTGCGCATCCGTCGCCGCGCCGACAATGTTTTCAAGTTTCAGCATGGGAAGTTCGAAGTGCGAACAAGGAAGGCGCAATGGATAGGGGTACTCCATGGCGCCCTCCTGTCCGTAGCAGCCGCGTCAGCGGTGTGCCGGCTCCTTCTGGTTGGGAATGCCGGCGATCGGCGCTTCGTCGGTTCCGACAGTGGACCGGGTAATCGCTTCCACCATCTCGCGGGTTCCGTCCGGATCCGTGATCCACTTCTTGTAGAAGTCGTACGGGCAGGCCGCCACGCCTTTGTCACCCTCACGGGAGTTGATCAGCCCGGTGTAGCCGCGGTGCAGGAGCTTGAACAGGTGGTTTTCCGACTGCATGTTCTTGCGGGCATCGCGGATAAGGCCTTTGGACAGCGCGGCATACTGGATGCCGTAGTCCTCTTCACCGCATTCGCCGAGCGTGCGGCCGTCAAAGCCGATGATCGCCGAGTGGCCGAAGTAGGAGTACACGCCGTCGAAACCGGCGGCATTGGCGACCGCCACATAGACGTTGTTGGCCCAGGCCATGGCCTTGGCCATGATGACCTGCTGGTCCTTGGCGGGATACATGTACCCCTGGCAGCGCACGATCAGCTCGGCGCCCTTCATCGCGCAGTCGCGCCAGATCTCCGGATAGTTGCCGTCGTCGCAGATGATCAGCGACACCTTCAAGCCCTTCGGACCTTCGGAAACGTAGGTGCAGTTGCCGGGATACCAGCCTTCGATCGGCACCCAGGGCATGATCTTGCGGTATTTCTGCACGATTTCGCCCTTGTCGTTCATCAGGATCAGGGTGTTGTAAGGCGCCTTGTTGGGATGTTCCTCATGCTTCTCCCCGGTCAGCGAGAAAACTCCCCAGACCTTCGCTTCGCGGCAGGCGGCCGCGAAGATCTCGGTTTCCTCGCCCGGGCAACTGGACGCCGTGTCGTACATTTCCTTGCTGTCATACATGATCCCGTGCGTGCTGTACTCGGGGAAGATCACCAGGTCCATGCCGGGCAGACCGACTTTCATGCCCTTGAGCATTTCGCCGATCTTCCTTGCGTTGTCCAGCACTTCCTTCCTGGTGTGCAGGCGCGGCATCTTGTAGTTGACCACCGCAACGCCGACCGTGTCCTTGCTGCTAGAAATATCACCGTGCATCATGATTCGAATCTCCTGTTGATCGTTGATCTTGAAACCTTGACTCCCACTGACGCAGCCGGGCTGCGCAATCTTCGCGGGCTTTCACCCGTCTTTACTTTGTTTGCTTCCCTAAAACTCGACTTTCACCGCAAAGGCGCAAAGGACGCAAAGGAGAACGAAACCAACGCGAATGGACTGGAATCCATTAATTGCACAGTACCCCCAATATGTCGCTGCGTTGTTCGTTCATTGTTTGCAGTCCCGGTTTTCTTCGCGTCCTTTGCGCCTTTGCGGTGAAAAATAGCTCTAAACAGTAAGAAAAGCGTGGATCCTTGCGGTATCGACCCGCTCTTTGACGTCTTCGTAAACAAACTCCCCCTTCTCTATGATCAGGAAACGATCGGCGATTTCCTGGGTGAACCAGAGCACCTGCTCCGAGACGACCAGGGAAAACTTGCGCTCCTGCTTCAGGCGGTTCAGCGTCTTCGCGATATCCTTGATGATCGAAGGCTGGAGGCCCTCCGTCGGTTCATCGAGGATCAGAAGCTTGGGATTGCTCACCAGCGCGCGCGAAATGGCCAGTTGCTGTTGCTGTCCTCCGGACAGGTTGCCGCCCTTGCGACCGCGCATCTCGTGCAATACCGGAAACGTTTCGTAGACGTACTGCGGCACGGTTTTGTCCGGCGCGTTCTCCATCCCGGAGAGGATGTTTTCCTCCACGGTCAGGTAGGGAAAGATCATCCGGCCCTGCGGCACATAGCCGAGGCCGGCGGCGACGCGTTCGTGGGTCTTGCGGCCGAGCAGCGGTTTGCCGTCCAGCGCGACGTTGCCGCTGCGCGCGGGCAGCACGCCAATCAGGGACTTCAGCAACGTGGTCTTGCCCATGCCGTTGCGGCCCATGATCGCCACGGTCTCCTGCTCGCCGACCGTGAATCCGATGTTGCGGATCACATGGCTGTCGCCGTAGTAGACGTTCAGGTTTTGTACCTCAAACATTGCTCTAACCCTGAAAACCAACTCTCACCGCAGAGGACGCGGAGGACGCAGAGGAAAAGACAACGCAGAGAAATGAGATGTCGCAACGGCGGCCAGGTCCCGCATTGCCATCAGCATCCCCGGCGGTCATTTGTTCCTGCATATTTCTCATGTTCTTCCTCTGCGTCCTCTGCGGTGGGCGCTGTTCTGGTAAAAGTCAGTGGCCGAGATAGACGTCGATAACCTTCTCGTCCGCCTGCACCTCTTCCATGGTGCCTTCGGCGAGCATTTTTCCCTGGTGCAAGACCGTGACCTTGTGGGCGATCAGCTTCACGAAGGCCATGTCGTGCTCGATCACCACCATTGACCGGCCTTTGGAAATGCGCTTGAGCAGGTCGGCCGTCTGTTCCCGTTCGCGCGCGCTCATGCCGGCTACCGGTTCATCGAGCAGCATGAGTTCCGGGTCCTGCATCAGCAGCATGCCGATCTCCAGCCACTGCTTCTGGCCGTGCGACAGCAGGCCGGCCTTGGTGCCAAGATGATCGCGCAGGTAGATCTGCTCCGCGACCGCTTCGATTTTCCCGACGGTCTCGCTGCCGCGGCGGAAGAACAGGGAACCCAGCACGCTGCGCTTCTTCGGATAGGAGATGTCCAGGTTCTCGAGCACCGTCAGGTCTTCGTAGACCGACGGGTTCTGGAATTTGCGCCCCACACCGGCTCGCGTGATCTGGTACTCGATCATGGTGTGCAGGAAACGGTTCTTGAACCGGATCGTGCCCGAACTCGGTTTGGTCTTGCCGCAGATCATGTCCAGCAGCGTGGTCTTGCCGGCGCCGTTCGGGCCGATCACCACCCGCAGTTCGTCCTGCTCCACGTAGAAATTAAGGCCATCGACGGCCTTGAAGCCGTCGAAGGAAACGGTGAGGTCTTCGACCGAAAGGATCAACTCGTTCACGATTTGGCTCCTTCGTCGTTGCCCCCGCGGCGCTGGAACTTCTCAAGAATCCCTGCCAGCCCCGAAGGCAGGAACATGACGACGATCACGAACAGCGCACCGATGAAGTACAGCCAGTACTCGACGAAGTTCTCGGAGAAGAAGGTCTTTGCCGTGCCCACCAGCACCGCGCCGTACACGGCGCCGACGACGGACAGGCGCCCGCCCACGGCGGCGTAGATCACCATTTCGATGGAGGGCACGATGCCGACCAGGGAAGGCGACGCCAGGCCGACCTGGAGCGTGAACAGCGCGCCGCCGATCGAGGCGAACACGGCCGCGCACGCGAAAATGAACCCCTTGAACAGCGCCGGGTCGTAGCCCGAGAACCGTACCCGGTCCTCGCGGTCGCGGATCGCCACCAGGATCTTGCCAAGCCGGCTGCGGACGATGAAGCGGCCGACGACCAGAACTCCCATCAGCAGCGCCACCGTGGCGAAATACAAGCGGGTGCGCACGCCTTCGTCCTCGAAGCTGATGCCGAAGAAGGTCTTGAAATCCGTGATGCCGTTGATTCCGCCTGTCACGCCCTGCTGGCCGATGATGACGATGGCCATGATCGCGGAGAACGCCAGGGTGATGATGGAAAAGTAGACACCGCCCACTCGCTTGCGAAAATTGGCATAGGCGAGGATGAAAGCCAGCAGCGCCGGCAGGATGATGATCGCCGGCAACGCGAACCAGGCGTGATGAAACGGCTCCCACCACCACGGCAGGGTTTCGACGCTGTTCCAGACCATGAAGTCGGGGAGGTTCGAGCCGAAGAATTCCGACAGCGCCTGCGCGGAACTGTCACTGGTGGTCGATTCGAGCTTCAGGTACATCGCCATCATGTAGCTACCGAGCCCGAAGAACATGCCCTGACCCAGTGACAGGATCCCGCCGTAACCCCAAATCAGCACGATGCCGGCCGCCGGGAATGCAAAACACAGGAACTTGGCGAGCAGGTTCAGCCTGAACTCCGAAATAAACAGCGGCATGATCAGAAGCAGCACGGCGAGGATGGGCACGGCGAACAGCTTCAGCCATTCGACCGGCGTGCGCTTTACCTTGCCTCCGCTGGCGGCGGCAGTATCTTCGATTGCGGAAACGCCGTTGCTCACCCGCTATCTCCTGACTTTCGATGCGAACAATCCGTTCGGGCGGAAGTACAGCGCCACGATGACCAGCAGCAGGATCGACGCCTTGGCCATCGAGCCGGTCATCAGGAATTCAAAGGTCGATTGCAACTGCCCGATGATGGCCGCCGAAAGGATGGTGCCGAGCAGGCTCTCGACGCCGCCGAAGACAACGACGATGAACGTATCGACGACGTACTGCTGGCCGGTGACCGGACCGGTGGAAGCAAGCATCGTGAAGGAACTGCCGGCGATGCCCGCCAGCCCGCAGCCCAGTGCAAAGGTCAGCGCATCGACGCGTTCGGTATTGATTCCGGCCGCGCCGCTCATGGTCCGGTTCTGGGTCACCGCGCGGATGCGCAGGCCCCAGCGCGTCCTGTAGAGAAGCATGTACACGCCGAACGAAACCAGCAGGGCCAGCGCGATGATGAAAATGCGGCTGAGAGGAAACGAGGCATTGGGCAGGAAGGACGGCGCCCATGCGCCCTGCAGCCAGCTCACGGTCGGCACGCCCACTTCCTTGGGGCCGAACACATGGCGGAACACTTGCTGCAGGATCAGGCTCAGGCCCCAGGTCGCCAGCATGGTGTCGAGGGGCCGCTTGTAAAGGAAGCGGATCAGCCCGCGCTCCAGGGCCAGGCCGAACACGAAGGTCACGGCAAACGCCAGCAAGATGCCGACCAGGAAATAGACGTCCTTGGCCGCGGGCATGAACTTCTCGAAGAACAGCGCCGTTGCATAGGTGGTGTAGGCGCCCATGGCCATGAGTTCGCCGTGGGCCATGTTGATCACGCCCATCAGCCCGAACACGATCGCCAGGCCGAGCGCCATCAACACCAGGATGGTGAACAGACTCAGGCCATTGAAGGCCTGCATCATGAAAATCTCGAAAGTCATCTTGCTACCGCTTCCATATTGCCCGAATCAAATACCGGCTCCACACCGCATCCGGCTGTTGCACCGGATGCGGCGGGAGGCGGCGGGCCGCCGGGGGAAGATCAGATTACCGGGCCAAATTCAGATCCTGGCGAACTCAGATCTTGGCGAACGGGTTCGGCTCGATCAGCGGCGACTCGTAGATCATGTCGATCTGGCCGTCCTTCCTGAAAGTACCGATGCGGGCATGCTTCCACAAATGGTGATTATCCTTGTGGAATTTGATCTTCCCTTCCGGCGCATCCAGTGCCAACCCGGACGAAGCCGCGACGACCTTCGGCACTTCGATGCTCTTGGCCTTCTCGACCGCCAGCTTCCACAGGTACACCGAGATGTAGCCGCATTCCATGGTGTCGCCGACCACGCGGTTGGCGCCGTATTTCGCCTTGAACGCCTTGACGAACTTGTCGTTGGCCGGGTTCTTCACGCTCTGGAAGTAGCCCATGCACGACATGAAGCCCTCGAGGTTCTCGGGACCGATGCCGGACGCTTCTTCTTCGGATACCGCCATCGCGCACAGCGCCTGGTTCTTGCCCGTGATGCCCGCTGCGTTCAGTTGCTTGTAGAACGCCACGTTGGAACCGCCGACCACCGTGCTCCAGATGACGTCGGGCTTGGCCGCCCTGATCTTGTTGATCTCGGAAGCAAACTCGATCGAGCCCAGGGGGTAGTAGCTTTCGCCGACCACCTTGGCACCGATTTTCTTCAGGTGCAGGTTGGCGATCTTGTTCATGGTGCGCGGCCAGATGTAATCGGAGCCGATCAGGTAGAAGCTCTTGCCCTTGTTCTTGTACAGCCAGTCCAGCGAGGCGATGGCGGACTGCGTGCCTTCCTGCGCCGTGTACATGATGTTATCCGACCTCTCGAGGCCTTCGTAATACGTCGGATAGTAGAGCAGGCCCTTGTAGCGCTCCATCACCGGCAGCACCGCCTTGCGCGAAGCCGAGGTATAGCAGCCGAAGATGGCGGCGACCTTGTCTTTCTCGAGGAGCTTGCGCGCCTTCTCGGCGAAGGTCGGCCAGTCGCTGGCGCCATCCTCGACGATGACTTCGAGCTTCTTGCCCATTACACCGCCGGCGGCATTGATTTCGTCGATCGCGAGCTTTTCCGCATCGACAACCGACGCTTCGGCGATCGCGATGGTGCCGGTCAGCGAGTGCAGGATGCCGACCTTGATCGTATCCGCCGCCGCCGCCGTCTTGATGAACGGCGCCCCGGGCAGTGCGGCCACTGTTGTGACTGCCGCGGCGCTCTTGATGAACTGTCTCCTGTTCAGCTTCATGTCTTCACCTTTCCTGTTGAGGTTTTGCTGCAGTTGCGACGACGAAAAAAGCCCACAGGGCGGATGCGATTCGTCCTGTGGGCTCCTATGCCTTGCCGCGCCGTGACTTCCTTGTCACCGGCACAGCGTCTAATGGATGGACTGCGTCAAATGCTCGATCGCCAACAGCCCAGGTTTCGTTTCAAGCAGTGCAAAAACAAGGCCAGCTATTCCGAAACGGTGACTCGAATGTCGAAACTGCGCGAACTATCCTGCATGAGCGATTTGAATTGAAAGGCTTTCGTCGGCGCCACCCCGATGTTGCCGTGCAATGAAAAGCAACGCGCCCCAGTGACAACCCTGTCGCAATCCACCCCGGCCACCAGCACTGTCGGCGTGCGATCATCGATTACCGTGCGCAATCCCGGTGCGGGAATGTTCCGGACGGGCGAATCCACCCGCGTCGACGCGCATACTTTCCCCCTCTGCGAATTTTCCGTCAACACGGATTCTTAATATAAATCTCCCGAAGCCGCCGGCCACGTCTAATATATTTGGGGAACAGGTCCAGGACTTGCTGCGACAACTACCGGGCAGGACATCTGGCGCGGGACACGCGCGGGACATTCGGGCGGCCAGAAAAGCCCGAGCCGCACGATTGGAGAGCAGATCAAATCCCGGATCGGTGCAAGGCTGCACCGGCATGAATGCGTTCGCTGGCGAATCCATCCGTCGCGGCCGCTCCGGATTCAGACAACTCGAGCATACCAGCGCAAAGCCGCGCCTTGTCGCCGCATTGGATGCGGCCGATGACAACTGCCTTCCGCAACCCGCGGCGGGCCATTGCGTGAGGTCCGCGGACCGCGCTGGAGAAACTAGAAGCGATGAAAACCAGATCACAGGAACCAATCCGCGTCGGCGTGCTGTTTTCGGAAACGGGCGTCACCTCCGTCATCGAGAATTCCGAAAGAATGGGCACGCTGCTGGCAGTGCAGGAAATCAACGAGGCCGGCGGCATCAACGGCCGGGAGTTGCAGATCGTCAGCTATGACCCCGAGTCGAGGCCAGCCCGCTACGCCGCGCTGGCGGAAAAACTGATCCTCGAAGACCGCGTGCACATCATCCTGGGCTGCTACATGTCTAGCACGCGCAAGGCAGTCGTCCCTGTCGTCGAGCGCTGGAACGCGCTGCTCATGTATCCGACGCTGTACGAAGGCTTCGAGTACTCGCGCAATGTCATCTACACCGGCGCAGCGCCGAACCAGAACAGCGTGCAGCTCGCAGAATTCATGATGCGCGAGTTCGGCTCGCGCGTGTTCATGGTCGGCTCGGACTACATCTACCCCTACGAATCGAACCGGATCATGAGCGACCTGATCCTGGAGCGCGGCGGCGAGAAAGTGGCGGAGCACTACGTGCCACTCGATGCGTCCTGGGAGCACTACATCACGCTGGCCAAAAAAATCAAGCAGTTCTCTCCCGATTTCATTTTCTCGACCGTGGTCGGCGACGGCACGGCGCTGCTGCACCGCGCCTATGCGCAACTGAAACTGGACCCGGCGCATATGCCGATTGCCAGCCTGACCACCTGCGAAGCTGAAGTGCAGCAGATGAGCGCGGGCATCGCCGAGGGGCATATCACGTCGGCACCTTATTTCCAGTCGGTGGCGACCGACGTCAACCGGCGTTGCGTGGACAACTGCAAGAAGCGTTTCGGCGGCGACGTGGTCACCAACCAGTGCTGGGAAGCGGCCTACTTCCAGACCCATTTCCTTGCCAACGCCATGCGTGCGGTGGATTCCGCAAGCGTACCCGACCTGCTGCGGGTGCTGCCCGGCTCGGAATTTGAGGCCCCGCAGGGCAAGGTGCGAATCGACGAACACAACCACCACACCTACCTGCAGCCGCGCATCGGCCGCATCAATGCGAAGGGCCAGTTCGACATCCTCGAGGAAGCCACGCAGCGGGTACGGCCCGATCCCTACCTTGTATCGCACACCCTGACCGACTGGTCGGCGCGGGTGCGCGCGGTGGCACGCTGAGGAAAACCCCGGATGCGTTCGACGACAGGAACATCACGCCTGCTTCGGGAGCTTCGCTCCCTGCGGGTGCTCGTGTTCCATCCGGACGACCAGGACGGACAGGAACTGATCGGCCAGCTCGGCCGCATCGGCTGCCAGGTGAAGGCCTTCTGGCCGCCACTGGACAAGCTGACCGAGGAAGCCGACCTGATTTTCTTCGCGATGCGCCCGGAAATCCTGTCGCTGGACCTGCCGTGGCTGCGCAAGGAAGGCCTGCCGCCGATGATCCCGGTGGTGAACTACGAGAACCCGGTGATCGTCGATGCTGTGCTTCAGCTCAATGCTTATGGCGTAATTGCTTCGCCGGTCAAATCTTCAGGATTGCTCACCGCGATTGCCGTGGCGGTCAACCAGGCGGAGAAGGCGCGCACGCGGGAGAAGTATGTCGGCCGACTGGAGCAAAGGCTCACCGCCCAGCGCAAGCTCGCCAAGGCCAAGGCGATCCTGATGCACACCCGCAATGTATCGGAAGAAGAAGCCTACAACCTGATCCGCAACCGTGCCATGACCAAGCGCATGACCACCGAAGAAATCGCCGACGCCGTGATCAAAGCGAACGAGATTCTCGGGTTCGATGTGAAGGGATAGGGGTGCTGGGTACTGGGTGCTGGGTACTGGGTGCTGGGTACTGGGTGCTGGGTGCTGGGTGCTGGGTGCTGGGTGCTGGGTGCTGGGTGCTGGGTGCTGGGTGCTGAGTGCTGAGTGCTGAGTGCTGAGTGCTGAGTGCTGGGTACTTTTTTTTGAATCGCCGTTCCCGTCCTGGATTTTTCCCTTGCTTCTTCGCAGCACGCAGCACCCAGTACTCAGCACTGCGTTTTTCTGAACACCAGCATCCTGTTGTTCGCCGGCATCGGGTGATCGGCTGCGAAAATCAGGCCGTTCTGCGATCCCAGTTCCTGCACGGCCTCGAAATCGCGGATGCCGCTTGCCGGATCGCGGCCACGCAGCATGGCATCGAACCTGGCGTTGCTGTCCGACGTGTGCGCGCCGTTGTAGTTGAAGGGGCCGTAGATGCACAGCGGACCGCCGGGGTAGAGGATTCGGCTGATGCCCGTGAACAAGTGCCCGACTTCCAGCCAGGACATGATGTGCAGGGTGTTGGCGGTGAATACGGCATCGATGTTGCCGACGGGCCAGCGATCCTCGTTGACGTTCAGGTCCAGCGGGGGAAGGACATTGCTCAGACCGGCATCTACGAGCCACATGCGGATCCCGGCATGGTTGTCGGGCAGATCCGCTGTTTGCCAGGTCAGGTGCGGCAACGCCGCGCCGAAATGCACCGCATGCTGTCCCGTGCCGCTGCCGATCTCGAGCACCGAAGTGGCGTCCGCAAAAGCGCTCCTCAGGATCTCCAGGATCGGATCCCTGTTGCGCTCGCACGTCTCGGAAAACGGCTTCTGCAACGAAACGTTCATACCGGCGCCGCACTCAGGAACTTCATGACCTCATCCCGCCTCGCCATGGTGTCCTTGTAACCGAGGGCGATGAGCGCCCTGCAAAACGCCGGCTCGAACAGCAGGTAACTGGTCAGGGTCGAGCCACTGGCCCGCGTCGCGCCCAAGCCGCGCAAAAGGAAGCGGATCGAGCGCGGCAGCTCGTCCGAGTACTGCGCGGCGATGCGGTCGATGTCCTCGCTGGGCGAGATCACCAGCACGTCCACCTCCCGCAATTCCATGCGATTTCTCGACCGCTCCTCAAGGGGGATCATGCGGATGGTCTTGTTGATGCGTTGCAGGCGCTCGATGTCGACTTCCAGGCTGTCGAGAAAAATGCTGTTCAGCGCGTGGCCCGCGATCTGCGCCAGCGACGGATAGCTACCCAGCCTGACCCGTTCCGGCTGGCTGACCATCTGGCGGCCGACGCCGATGACGAGGACCCTGTCGGCGCCGAGATGCAGCGCGGGACTGATGGGGGCGATCTGGCGCATGCTGCCGTCACCGTAGAACTCCCGCCGCAGCGGCACTGCCGGAAAAATGAACGGCAGCGCACTCGATGCCAACAGGTGTTCGTAGTCGATGATTTCCGGGATTCCCAGGCGGCGCGCTCGCTGCCAGCCGGTGATGCCCGGAACGCTCTGGAAGAAACTCACCGACTGGCCGGACGTGTAGCCGGAAACCGTGACGGACAAAGCGTAAAGCGCGCCCTGGTCGATGCTGGCGCGGATGCCCGACAGGTCAAGGCGCTCGCGCAGCAACGTCGACAGGGGCGAATTGTCCAGCAACGACGAGGGATTGTTCCTGCCCAGCCCGCCGAGCAGCATGGCGGACAGCCACCTGGCGCCGGTTCCCATCACACCCAGAACGTCGGACCGATAGACCTGCTCAGCGTGAAAATATTTCCAGATAAGCAGGATGCGGCGCACCGCGCGGTGGAAGTCCGTTGCCTCGGCGGCCAGTGCCGCCGCATTCACTGCGCCGGCCGAGGTGCCGCAGATGATTGGGAAAGGATTGGGTGCGCCACGTGGCAACAGGTGCGAGACCGCGCGCAGAACGCCCACCTGATAGGCAGCGCGCGCGCCGCCGCCGGTGAGTATCAGTCCGATTTTCGGTTGCGCACCGGCCATGGTTGTGAACAATTTCGCGGCCACAATGCCGCGGTGTTATTGCTCTTTGACGGCGCCGTTCGCGGCTTCGATCGCCGGTCGCACTAGTTCCAGCGCGTCACGCAGCGTGTCTTCTGAAAGGTCGTTCAGGGAGTGGGCGAGGATGTCGGCAACCGCGTAAGTGGTCTCCGGCAGCGACTCGCTATCCAGGTTCGCGACGAAGACGGCGGCTGCACCGGTCGTGCGCAGCAACGCCTGGCGCTCGGTCATCAGTATTTCGATTTCAGCACGCAGCATCGAGATCTCATCCTGCGTGTGCTGTTCGATGGTCATTTCCGTCTCCCCACAGCGATTCTTGCGCTTTCGATAAGCTTATGATGCCACAAGACTTTTCAATGAGCCAGAAAGAAGCGGCTGGAGGGCAAAGGATCGGGGGACGCGCGGATTCCGCGCCAACCCTCACCGGCCAGGATCAGTGCAGGCGGATCACGTCCGAGGGGGGTGGTGCCAGGAGAGGGAGACTCAACGCCAGGAGTTGACGGCCGACGAGCGTCAGCGAACCCTTGATGCGGTTGTTGCCGGTATCGCTGAACTCGAATTCGTAAGTACGCCGCAGCCTTCTACGGCCCTCGTCGTCACGGCCGAGGCGAAGCTGCTTCACCGCAACCGTCCAGTCGAGCAACTGCACGTTCTCGGATTCGCAGGCCCGGCGCGCGGCGTCCAGCGCCGCATCGCGTGCCTGCAGAGTGTCCATCCAGAACCAGCCGGCCAGAACGAACAGTGCTAGCGCTGTGAGTTCAAGCATGGGCGGGTGCTGAGTGCTGTGTGCTGGGTGCTGAGAAACCCATCGCAATCTGGCGTGGGTTGCCTTGGAACGCAACAAATGTTGCACAGTCAGGAAAATGGCTCATGGCTTTCTCTCAGCACCCAGTACGCAGCACACAGCACCTTTTTCACGCTTCGCGGATCCCGACCTTTACCAATTTCGGCGAGAGCAACCGCACGACTTCTTTCGGATCCACCCCGACCAGATACCCCCGCTTGCCGCCGTTGATGTAGATTTTCGGCAGCTCAAGGATGGTTTCTTCGATGTAGGTCGGCATTTTCTTGCGGGTACCAAAAGGCGACGTCCCGCCGACCATGTAGCCGGAATGTTTGTTCGCGGCATCGGGATTGCAAGGAGCGATGGTCTTGACGCCGATGATTCTCGCCAACTCCTTGGTGGAGACCTTCAGGTCGCCGTGCATCAGCACCACCAGCGGATTCCTGCCATCGTCTTCCATGATCAGGGTCTTGACCACCGCATGCTCGTCGACGCCAAGCTCGCGCGCGGACACCGCGGTACCGCCCTTCTCTTCGTATTCGTAGAGATGGTCGCTGAACGCCACCTTGTGCGCACGCAACTCGCGGATCGCTGCCGTGACCGGCGCCTTTTCGTGTCCCATGCCTCAGGTATTGCCTGTCAGTATCCGATACAGGGAATGAAGCATCCCGGCCGTCGCACCCCAGATGTTCCGTTCGCCGTAGGGCATCGAATAGTAGTGCCGGACGCGCCCGTTCAACTCGTCCATGTGCCGGCGATGGTTCTCGGGGTCGAGAAAAAATTCGAGCGGCACCTCAAATATTTCGGCCACTTCGAAAGGATCCGGGGTCAGCTCGAAGGGCGGCTCCACCCAGCCCACCACCGGCGTGACCCGAAACCCGGTCTGGATATCGAAATCAGGTAGGCTGCCGATGACCTGCACACGCGACCTGTCAATCCCGGTCTCCTCCTCGGCCTCGCGCAACGCAGTGGCCACGCGATCCGCATCGCCGTCATCCACCCTGCCGCCAGGGAAACTGATTTGCCCCGCATGATCATGAAGATGCGAGGTTCGCTGCGTGAACAGCAGGGTCGGCCCACCGGGCTGGTTGACCACCGGAACCAGCACGGCCGCCGCCACCGGCTTGCGTTCGGTCGGATGGGCGTAGAGCGGGAAATCCGCGTCCGGCGGCAGCAACCCTTGCCGGTTCAGGCGTTCCGCGATCCAGTCGCGGGAAATCGGACGTAATCCAGAGTCGTCGACAGGAGACAACGGCATGCGAACCAGTCTGAAGGAAGAGGGGGGTTATTTTAACTCCGCGCGGGTATACAATCTTTTCACGTCCGGCCTGACGAGTTGACCACGGATTGGCCGCGACCGGATCGACCTGTTATTCCGATTTCAATTGAGGAGATGAACATGAAGTTACGCCCCCTGATCGCTGCAGTGATGTTTGCCGTCTCTGGCAGCGCCTTTGCCGCGCATTGCCCGATGGACATGAAAAAAATCGACGAAGCCATGTCGAAGAATCCGAGCCTCCCGGCCGACAAGCTTGCTGAAGTAAAACAACTTCGGGCCGAAGGTGAAGTCCTGCACAAGGCCGGCAACCACAGCGCATCCGTGGAGAAACTTGGCAAAGCGATGTCGATACTCGGCATCCAGTAATCCGGTTTATCGACCAGAACCCCGCTCCGCGAAAACGCGCAGCGGGGTTTTGCTTTCGGAGGCTGCGATGAAATCTGTCTCGATCCTGTTTTTTGGCGTCGCGGTGATCGCCGGGACCGCACTCGCGGATTGCCGGCAGCAATTGCAGTTGCTGGGGGCCGATCTCAAGGACGTCGCCCTAACCGAAACGCAGAAACAGAATCTGGGCGGCCTTGTGGACGACGCCCGCCGCTACTGCTGGATCCATCAGGAGCGCCAGGCGATGGCCTACATCGCCAAGGCGCGCCAGGTGACAGGCCTCAGGCCGCCTCCCGACGAACTCGACTGGGAGACGGTGCCGCTCGAGTCGCTGGAGCCGAAGGATCGGTGATCGGTGATCGGTGATTGGTGATTGGTGATTGGTGATTGGTGATTGGTGATTGGTGATTGGTGATTGGTGATTGGTGATTGGTGATTGGTGA
>JBKJUC010000133.1:0-8144 GCA_046590325.1 Burkholderiales bacterium
TTTGCTCTCCTTTGCGCGCTTTTCTTTGCGCCTTTGCGTCTTTGCGGTGAAGGGTTAGAAACCTTATGGCTGAACAGCTGAAAGCGATAGAAATAGAAACCCGGCCGAATCCGAGTCACGCGGTGATCTGGATGCACGGGCTGGGGGCGGACGGCAGCGACTTCGTGCCCATCGTGCGCGAGCTAAAGCTGCCGCCACTGGCCATCCGCTTCATTTTCCCGGATGCGCCGATGCGGCCGGTAACCATCAACGGCGGCTTCGTGATGCGGGCCTGGTACGACATCGTCGTGCAGGACCTCGTGCGCCAGGAGGACGAGCGCGGCATCCGCGAATCCCAGGATCTGGTCGGACAATTGATCGACAAGGAAATCGCTCGCGGCATTCCCGCCAATCGCATCGTGCTGGCGGGCTTTTCCCAAGGTGGCGTGATCACGCTGCAGACGGGGTTGAGATACCCGAAGCGCCTCGCCGGGCTGCTGGCGCTGTCCTGCTACCTGCCCCTGTCATCGACTCTGGAAAAGGAACGCAGCGCAGCCAACCAGGACGTGCCGGTTTTCATCGGCCACGGCACCGCGGACGAGATCGTGCCGCTGCAGCGGGGCCTGGGCGCGCGGGATGCGCTGACGAAGCTGGGCTACAAAGCGGAATGGCATCAGTATCCGATGCCTCATTCCGTGCACCCGGACGAGATCGCCGACATCGGCGCGTGGTTCCAGCGCACGCTGCGCTAAGCGATGTCCAATCGCTGAAACCAATCTAAGCGATGTTCAATCGCTGAAGCCAAAAGGCGATGTTCAATCGCTGAAGCAAAAAGAAAAAGCCGGCATCGCTGCCGGCTTCACATAGAGCCTTTATATTATTATTCTTGATTCTTCTTGTTCTGGTTTTCGCGCAATCTGAAAAGCAGGAGCAGCCGGTGACTCTCCGGGCCGCAGCGAAGCGAAGTATACGCATAAATCTCCGGCCGGCAACATAATTCGGCCGCCTCCGTTCAGGCGGCCCGAGAGACGATCCGGTAGCGTGCCATCTCGAACTCGCTGCCGCCTTCCAGGAGGATGCGGGGTTCGAGGATGTAACGGGTACTGTAAACCTCCAATTGCAAATTCAAGTCGGGTGAGAAGCTCGCCGTCGGCAGCAACAGGCTTACTTCTCCCTGACTCATGCCCCCTCCGGAACCCGATGGCAGCAGCAGGGCTTTCCAGGTCTGGCGGCGATCGGTCCTCTGGCTCAGGCTGACCAGCCTGGCGCCGCGCGCCAGCAACTCGATGCCGACGTGGCGCTGGCCGTTGTCCTGCGCCGCCAGCCGGCGCACGATCCCGACCGCCCACACCCGGCTGTCCGTGGGCCGCAGTGCCAGGATTTTTCCCACGTGCAGCCACTCGCTGGTACCCATCGGCAGCACCGCCCCGTATCCGCCGTCGCTTTCGTCCTCCACGGCCCAGGTTTCCGCCGGCGCGCGCAACTGGTCGGCAATTTCTTCCGGCGAAAATCGCGTCATGATTTCTTCGACGCCGTGCACTACGCCGATTTGGGAGACCGAGCGGCGGCGCTCCGCACGACGCTCCGGCCGCCGCTCCCACCAGTGACGGCCAAGGTGCTCCAGCACATGGACCACGGCGCCCATATCGCTGATGCCTTCAAGATTCATCTCCCGAGGCCCGATATCGCCTTCGGCCAGACGCGTGGTCAACTGGTCGAGCTGGTTGATAACCCGCCCCGCACCGAAGAAACGTGAACCGGCACGCACCACGGAAACCTGCGTATACCGCACCGGTGGAGTCCAGCGATCGATGTCGATAAAGAAATTGCAGGCCTTGGCGGGATGGCGCTGCAGTTCGAAGCGGTCCGAGAGATTGTCGATGATGCGGCAGGCGATCTCGACCTCCAACGCCGGGAGGCTATCGGCCGCCGAGATGGCGAGCATCATGGGTTTCAGGAATTCACGCGGCAGGGTCGACTTGTCCTCGTAGACGACCAGGCGCGCGCCGGTCAGGCCCTTGTCCTCTACAAAGGTCCACATCTGCGACAGCGTCTGCCAGATGTCCTTTTCCACTGGCAGATAACGCATCAGCTGCCACTTCAGGCGCATCGTCGTGGCCCGAATGGCGCGGGCGACCACCAGCGGAATTTTCTCGCCCACTTCGGCCCAGCCCAGGCTGTAGGTCTGGAACTGACGGGCAAGGTGCGTGTACGCGGCTTCGAGTTGGGCGCTGTACAGGGATATCGCCGCCCAGATGCGCGCCTGGTCTTCCGATTCGGTGCCGCTGCCGCTCGCGAAATACTGGGCCTCCAGTTCGGATACCAGTTCGCGCGCGGCACGGTCAGCGAGGTCTACGATCTCGATCTGGATCCCGAGCTTGAGTTCTGCCTGGGCATGAATGGCATCGAGCCGGGCTCCGAACTCCGCGAGCAATTCCGTGCCGGTCTGCATGGCCATGAAAGATGGGCAGGCGCGGTCAGGCGGCGCGTTGCATGATTCGGTAGCGGGCCATGTCGAAATCGTGGCCGTTCTCCATCAGCTTGCGCGGCACGAGCAGGTAGGAGCGCTCGTAGGCCCGCATCTCGAAACTTTTCTGCGGTGTGTAGGTTCCCATCCGCAACAACAGGTTCATCTCCCCGGTGCCGGTGGTTTCTGTCAGGCTCGAAGGCAGGAGCACGGCATTCTGGCGGCTGCCGGCTGTATTCACCGGTACGAGTTCCACCACTGTCGCGCCCTTGGCAAACACCTGGATGCCGACGTAGCGCTGCTTGTCGTCGATCGAGGAAAGCCTGCGCACGATGCCGACACCCCAGGCCGCGCCGTCTTCGATCTTGACCCCAAGCAGGGTGCCGACCTTCAGCCATTCACTCCTGGCGTGGGGGAGTATGGCGCCGTAGCCGCCCTCACTCTCGTTCTCCACCGCCCACGTTTCCGCGATCGTCTCGAAGCTGAGGTCCGCGCTGTCGCCGGAAATGGTGGATACGATTTCGTCGAAATCATGGACCACGCTGATCTTGTCGACCGAGCTGCGCCGCTCCTCGCCGCGCGCGGGCGGCAACGGCGCCCAGTAACGCGCCAGGTGCTTGAGCACTTCGAGAACCTGCTCCGGTTCGTAGTTGCCGCCGAGATTGATATGGGACGGCACCACACCATCGGCGCGCACCGTGACGATGAGCTTCTCGAGTTCCGCGGCCGCCGTGCCCGGGCCGAAAAAGTGCAGGCCTGCCTTCATCTCCAGGCGCTGGGTCATGCGCGCCGGCGACTTGCTCGCGCTGAGGTCGACGAAGTAATGTGCGCCCTTGGCGGGCTGCCGCTGCATCAGGAAGAATTCGGAAAACTGCGCCACCACTCGCTCTGCGATCTCGAGCTTCGCCGGCAACAGGCTGTCGGTTGCGGAAATCGACAGCATCATCGACTTGAGGAACTCGCGCCGGGCAGTGGATTCGCCGAACTTGCCCGGATAGACCTCGACCTTGCGATTGTCGAAGCCCTTCTCCTGGGCATACGTATAGAGCTTGCACAAGTCGCCCCACAAGCCCGGCTCGACCGGTCCATAGCGAAGCAGGTGCCACTTCAGTTGCAGCGAGCCCGCACGCAGCCCGCGCGACACGATCATCGGCACCTGCGACTTGACCGCGCCCCAGCCGCTGGCACCGGCCTGGTAGCGCTTCAGGCAGTGTTCATAGGCCAGCGCCAGTTCCTTCCAGAACCGGAAAACCGTGGTCCAGATTCGGTTCTCCTGGAATTTCTGCAGCCGCTCGCGGCCCGTAAGATATTCTTGGGAAAGCTTGCGTTGGTGGTTCTTCGCCGACGCATCGATAAAATCCACGATCTCAACCATGCGGCCGACCTTGAGGTCGTCGGCCGTCTTGAGCGAGCCCAGCCAGAAGGCCAGTTCCTCGAGCGTCTTGATGGAATCGTTCGCCGGAAGCTCGGCGATCAATTCGCGTGCAGCTTTGTCGTCCGCAAGCGGATGGTCCGATTGCGCCCCCTGTATCCAACCCAGCATTTCCCCTCCCCTAATCCCGCCGGAACGCCTGACGTGCGGGATTATAGCGCGGGGTTCCTTCGTTCCCCTTCGAGGGAACCAGGAACCCCGCGCGAGGGGCTAGGGGGAGGGCAGGGACTAGGGGTTAGGGGCAGAAAAATTCCTAGAACAGTTCTTCGCTAGCCCCTGTCCTTCCCCTAGTCCCTAGCCCCTGTCTTTCCCCTAGCCCCTCTGCGCCACGCGTTCGCGTGGCGCGGCGCCCGCGGCGCGCGTTGACGCCGGCCAGCAGCGCCAGACCAACCAGGAAATAGCTGCCGGTGATGAGAATGGCAAGCCGGTGGTCGCCATCCGACAGCCAGGAGACGAGGCCATAAGTGAGCGGGCCCAGTATGGAAGACAGCTTGACCGCCAGCCCCCAGAGGCCGAAGAACTCGGCGCGGCGGTCGGCCGGACTCAGGTAACCCACCAGAGCGCGACCCGCGGACTGGCTGGCGCCGAGGCAGATGCCGGCAAGATTGGCGGCGGCCCAGAACATTGCCGGGCTGGTGGCCATCCAGGCCAGCACCACGGTCAGGCACCAGCCGACCAGCGTCAGCGCCAGCGTACACACATGGCCCAGCTTGTCCTGCAACTGGCCGAAAGCGAAGGCGCCGATGCTGGCCGTGAGATTCACCACCAGGATGAGCATGATGGTCTGCTGCGTGGAGAACTTCATCGCCTGCTCGGCATAGATGGCCGCCAGCGTGATCACGGCCTGCACGCCGGCCTGGTAGAACAGGATGCAGATCAGGAAACGGAACAGGTCGCGGTAGCGGGCCGCCTGCCGGATCGTTTCCCAGATGCGGGCCAGGGCACCCACATACGCTCCGGACGGCAGCTTCTGCGGAACCGCGCGCTCCTTCAGCAGCAGGAAGGTCGGCAACGAGGCGATGGCGAACAGCGCCGCCGTGATCAGCATGGCCACCGGCACGAACTGGGCGGAAGTCTCGCCCTGGGCCTGTGAATGCATCACATAGCCCAGCGACAGCCCGAGGCTCAACAAACCACCGATGTAACCCAGCGACCAGCCCCAGCCCGACACCTTGCCCAGCGCACGCCCCTTCGCAAGCTCCGGAAGGAAAGCGGCAACCAGGTTTTCGCCGGTACCGAAGAAAAAATTGGAAACCACTAACAACAGGATACCGAGGACGAGATCGCCTGGGCCGACCAGCGCCAGCGCAGCAGTGCCGGCGACGCAGCCTATGGTCGTCACCACCAGCAGGCGCTTCTTTGCGGCATGCGCATCGGCATAGGCGCCGATCAGCGGCGCCGTCAGGACGATGAGCGCGTAGGAAACGGACAGGGCCGCCGTCCAGGCAAATGTCGCCCAGACCTCTCCGCCGGCGACGACCGCAACGAAATACGCATTGAACACGGCGGTGATCACCACCGTGGTATAGCCTGAGTTGGCGAAGTCGAACATCATCCAGCCCCAGACTTCGCGGGGGCGGACATCGGTAGCAAGGTTTCTGGAAGGAATGGCGCTCAAGAGAATCACCCCACCGGAATTTCGAAGCGCGCTTGCGTCTGCCTTATCATGGTCTCGTTCCCCGCCAGGTACGCCGGAATCCACAGTGTACAGACTCCCGCACGACGACTTTCAGGAAAGGAAACCATGAACACCAGGAATCACAATCCCCACGCGATGTATCCGCAGTACGTGGGCCAGGCCCATGCCGTCGAAGTGGCGGGTGGCGCACGCACCCTGCACATCAGCGGGTTGAATGGCTACGAGGTGGACGGGAAGACCATGCCGGCCTCGTTCGAGGACCAGAGCGAACTGATCTGGCGGCACCTGAAGTTGATCCTGGCATCAGCGGGAATGGGCGTCCCGAACCTCGTGTTCCTGAGAACCTACCTGGCGAGTCCGGAATATCGGGACGAGAACCGGAGGATTCGCAAGAAGCACCTCGGGGACCACGAGGTAGGGATTACCGTGGTCTGCGCGACCTTACTGGTGCCGGAATGGAAGTTGGAGATCGAAGCGGTTGCGGCTGAGTGAAGCAACGGCGGATTCACCGCCCGTTGGTGCGCTACCTGGTCAGGACTTGGGCTGTTCCTGCTCCGGCCAGTTCTTGATGTACTGCTTGAGCAGCTTGTTCTCGAAGCTCGCCGCCCGCAGCGCGGCCTTGGCGACATCGTGGAATGACAGCACGCCGACCAGCATGGTCTTGTCCATGATTGGAAGGTAACGCACATGCTTGTCGGTCATCACGCCGCGCATGGTATCTACCGAATCTTCCATGTCGCCGCAGACCGGGTCGCGCACCATGACCGCGGCGACCTTCACCTCGTGGATGTCGCCGCGATGGCGATGCACGGCGGACAGCACTTCGCGAAAGGTGAGGATGCCGGTCATGCGGCTCTTTTCCATCACCAGCAGAGATCCGATGTCATGCTCCACCATCAGGCTGACGGCCTGCGGCAGCAGCGCCTCGGGCCCGATGCTATAGATCTGGCTGCCCTTGATCTTGAGTATGTCCTTGACCAGCATGCATCCCCTCCAGTGGTTTGGCCGGCTGCTAAATGACGCCCCGAGCCTTCAGGTCCCGCAACTTTTCGGCATCGTAACCGAGTTCCGCCAGCACTTCATCCGTATGCTCGCCCAGACCGGGCCCGAGCCAGCGCGTGCCTCCCGGGGTTGCGGTCATTTTTGGCACGACGCCCGGGACTTTCATGGGTGTCCCGTCAGGCAGCGCCGCCTGCTCGATCATGCCCCGCGCGCGGTAGTGGAGGTCGTTGACGATGTCGGCAATGTCGTAGATCTTGCCCGAAGGCACCTGCGCGTCCGCCAGTACTTTGAGAACGTGATCGAGGTCGTGCGCGGCGCACCAGTCGCCGATTGCCTGGTCCAGCTCCGCGGTGCGGGCTACGCGCCCGTCATTGCGTGCGAGGCCGGGGTCGCCGCCAAGGTCGTCGCGCCCGATGGCCGCCATCATGCGCTTGAAAATCGAGTCGCCGTTGGCGCCGATAACGACGTACTTGCCGTCACGCGTGGTGTAGGTATTCGACGGCACGATGCCTGGCAGCGAAGCGCCGCTGCGTTCGCGCACGAAACTGGCGACGTCATATTCGGGCAGCAAGCTTTCCATGAGGCTGAATACAGACTCGTACAAGGCCACATCCACCACCTGGCCTTTACCGCCGTTCACTTCACGATGCCGCATTGCCATCAACGCGCCCATTACCCCGTACAGCGATGCGATGGCATCGCCCAGGCTGATGCCCACCCGCACCGGTGGCCGGTCGGGATGTCCGGTCACGTAGCGCAGGCCGCCCATGGCCTCGCCGATCGCGCCGAAACCGGCCCGATCGCTGTACGGGCCATCCTGGCCGTAGCCCGACAAGCGGACCATCACCAACCCGGGATTGCGCGCCGACAGCGCTTCCCAGCCCAGGCCCCATTTCTCCAGCGTACCCGGGCGGAAATTCTCGACGACGATGTCTGCTTGCGCGGCCAGGCGGCGCACGATCTCCTGCCCCTCGGGCTCCCGCATGTTCACGGTGACCGATTTCTTGTTGCGGGCCTGCACGTACCACCAAAGCGAAGTATCCTGATGCAGCTTGCGCCATTGCCGCAGCGGGTCCCCGCCGTCCGGTGCTTCGACCTTGACCACGTCGGCGCCGAACTCCGCGAGGATGCGCGAACAGAACGGCCCGGCGATCAATGTGCCGAGTTCGAGAACTTTGACGTCTGATAGAGGGCCCAAGCGGTTTATCCGTGAACAGCGAACGGTGAACGAGGCCTGCGCTTCGCAGGCAGCCGCGCTATTATCTGCAAAATCTCGATCACTCTGGAACTGAAAAATGAAACGTCTGCATGCCCTTCTATTCGCCCTGCTTTCCCTGACCCTGATCAGCGAGGTTTCCATGGCCGCCTGTCCCGATCTGCTCAACCACCCGATGAAAGACCTCGACGGAAAACCGATCGACCTGTGCGCATTTGCCGGCAAGGTCGTGCTGGCCGTTAACACCGCGAGCTACTGCGGCAACACGCCGCAGTACAAGGGACTGGAAGCCCTGTACGGCAAATACAAGGACAAGGGGCTGGTCGTCGTCGGCTTTCCGGCCAACGACTTCGGCGCGCAGGAACCCGGCACGGCAAAGGAGATCAAGGATTTCTGCGAACTGACCTAC
>JBKJUC010000092.1:0-2851 GCA_046590325.1 Burkholderiales bacterium
ATGTCACGCAGCCTTCCAACAGCAGCCTGCCGCACGTGCGCTCCGACATCGCCGACTACTACGACGAGAACGGCCCCAAGATCACGAAGGTGATGCTCAACAAGTATTTCCATCCGGGCGAGCGCGTCTATGCGCGCGCTTCGGCGGGCATCTACGAACTGATGTATGGCGGCGTAGGTGGCCAGGTGCTGTACGTGCCGCAATCGGCGCGCTGGGCCGCGGACTTTTCGGTGGACTGGCTGCGTCAGCGCGATTTCAAGGGATTCTTCGAATTCCGCGACTACGACACCGTAACGGCCATCGGCGCCCTGCATTACCGCATGCCTTTCTACGGGCTGACCACGACGGTGCGCGCCGGCCGCTTCCTGGCAAAGGATACCGGCGTGCGTTTCGAAGTGAAGCGGCGCTTCAGATCCGGGTTCGAGATCGGCGCCTGGTACACCTTCACCGACGGTAACGACATCACCAGCCCGGGCTCGCCTTCGAAGCCGTACTACGACAAGGGCATCTACGGATCGATCCCGCTCAACACCATGCTGACGCGTGACACTTCTGCGGCGGGAGGATTCTCGATCTCGCCGTGGACGCGCGATGTCGGCCAGATGGTGCAATCGCCGGGCGACCTGTACGACATGGTGGAGCGCCCGCTGGCGAACCTGAACGACCAGGACGGCCTGGTGAACTTCGGCGATACCAACGACGATCCCCGGCGCGATACGCCGCGCAACGCGATCCAGGAAAGCGCCAACTGGGATGCGTTCCAGTACTACCTGAGCAACACCGGCGCCGCGCTGATCTCCGATGAGGCGTTGATCGGTGCGGCCCTGAGCATCGGCGCGGTGGGGCTGGCGTACTCGCTGGATGACAAGGTGGACGACTGGGCCAAGGATCACCAGGACGATCGCTTCAACCAGCGTGCCGGCGATCTCGGGCGCCTTGTCACCGTGAGTGTGCTCGGTGCCTCCGTGTTCGCTGCCCTCGACCGCGACGATCCGCGCTTGTCGCAGACCGCGGTGAGTTCATTGCAGGCGGCGGCGATCGGGCTGGGCGTGTCCCTCGCCGGCAAATACGCCGTCGGTCGCGCGCGCCCGAACGCCGGGCTCGGCAAGAGCGACTTCGAACCGGGCGACCGCAAGCGCGAGAATTCTGCCTTCCCGTCGGACCTGACCACCGTCGCGTGGGCAGCCGTGACGCCTTACGCGAAGGAATACGGCGCGCCCTGGCTCTACGGCGTCGCCGCCCTCACCAACCTCGGCCGCGTCGCGGAGCGCAAGCACTGGTTCTCCGACACCATCGCCGGCTCCGCGATCGGTTACGGCGTCGGCTCGCTGATGTGGAGCCTGAACCGGCAGAGGGAGAAGGGGGATCCGAGCGTTTCGCTGGGGGTTGATCGGGTCGAGGTGGCGTGGGAGTTCAAATAACAGGTGCTGGGTGCTGAGAAAGTAGACAAAAGCAGTGCTGGCTGCTGAGTGCTGAGAAAGTATGAAAGCCGCTGCGCGATTGAATTTTGCATTTCTCTCAGCACCCAGCACTCCGCACCCAGCACCTTCCTTGGCCCAAATCCGCTAAACTTCCGCCCTTTTCAACACGGCAATACCGGTAAATGGCCCTGATCGTCCAAAAATACGGCGGCACCTCGGTCGGATCGACCGAGCGCATCAAGAATGTCGCGAAGCGCGTGGCCAAGTGGAAAGCGGCCGGCCATGACTTGGTCGTCGTGGTTTCGGCCATGTCGGGCGAAACCAACCGCCTGATTGCGCTCGCCAGGGACATTCAGGCCCATCCCGACCCGCGCGAGCTGGACGTCATCGCCGCGACCGGCGAGCAGGTCACCATCGGCCTGCTTTCCATGGCGCTTCTGGAAATCGGCGTCAAGGCCCGCTCCTATACCGGGGCGCAGGTGCGCATCCTCACCGACCATGCCCATACCAAGGCCCGCATCCTCGAGATCGACGAGAAGAACATCCGCCGCGACCTGAAGAATGGCCACGTCGTCGTGGTCGCCGGCTTCCAGGGCGTGGACGAGAGCGGTAACGTTACCACGCTGGGCCGGGGCGGTTCCGATACCTCAGGCGTCGCGCTCGCCGCGGCGCTCAAGGCCCAGGAATGCCAGATCTACACCGACGTCGACGGCGTTTATACGACCGATCCGCGCGTCGTGCCGGAAGCGAAGCGGCTGAAGACCATCACCTTCGAGGAAATGCTGGAGATGGCGAGCCTCGGCTCCAAGGTGCTGCAGATCCGCTCCGTGGAGTTCGCCGGCAAGTACAAAGTGCGGCTGCGCGTGCTGTCGAGCCTGACCCCGCCGGACCTGCCGATCGAGGAAGAGGCGAAGTCGGGAACGCTGATTACTTTTGAGGAAGACGCAAACATGGAACAGGCACTGGTCTCCGGCATCGCCTTCAACCGCGATGAAGCGAAAATCACCATCCTCGGCGTGCCCGACCGTCCCGGCATCGCCTACCAGATCCTTGATCCAATCGCCGATGCGAACATCGAGGTCGACGTCATCGTCCAGAACATCGGCAAGGACGGCATGACCGACTTCTCCTTCACGGTCCATCGCAATGACCTGAAGAAGACGATGGATATCCTGAAGCCGGTCTGTGCGCACATCGGCGCCCGCGAGTACATCGGCGACGACAAATGCTGCAAGGTGGGTCTGGTCGGCGTCGGCATGCGGTCGCATGTCGGCGTCGCCAGCAAGATGTTCCGCGCGCTGGCGGAAGAGGGCATCAACATCCAGATGATCTCAACCTCGGAAATCAAGATCACTGTCGTGATCGACGAGAAGTATATGGAGCTTGCCGTAAGGGTGCTGCACAAGGTGTTTGATCTGGAAATGGCGTGA
>JBKJUC010000225.1:0-6520 GCA_046590325.1 Burkholderiales bacterium
CTCGAGCTGCGCCTTATCGCCGATGTGCGCTGGAATCGCGATCGCCTCACCACCTGATTTACGGATGGCAGCCACTACTTCCTCGCAGGCCGGCGCTTTGCGGCTGGATACCACCACTTTGGCGCCCGCCGCGGCCAGATGTTCGGCTATCGAACGGCCTATGCCACGACTGGAACCGGTGACGATGGCGACTTTGCCATCGAGGTTGAATGCGTCCATGGGGTACTCCTCCGCGTTATTGAGACTTACTGTGCCGGGTTTGGAAAAACAGGGCCGAGGTTCGGGGGTTATCTGCTTACGCGGTTGCGTCCGCCTTCCTTGGCCCGATAGAGGGCCTCGTCCGCCGCCTTGAGCACCTTCTCCGGCATGTTGAGCATGTCGCTGCGTCCCGCCACGCCCAGGCTGACAGTCACGGAAAGCATCTGGTCCGGTTTGCGGAAAGCGTGGACATCTTGCCCGGTTTCGGCATTGCGTTTTTGCACCACCGTGGAACGGCGGTCATTGCTCGACCGCGATCCCTGTCGCCGTTCCTCGGTACGGTTGGCGACCTTGCAATTCTCGATGGCCGCTCGCAGGCCTTCCAGGTGCGGCAAGGCCTGCGCGACGGTCTGGTCCGGGAACAGGACCGAGAATTCCTCACCGCCGTAGCGGAACGGCTTGCCGCCGCCACTGACTTCCGCAAGCCGGGCGCCCACCATGCGCAGAACGTGGTCGCCGACATCATGCCCGTGAGTGTCGTTGAATTTTTTGAAATGGTCGACGTCCACCATCGCGATGGTATAGACGGGTCCCAGCGCGACCAGCCTTTCTTCGAGCGCGCGGCGGCCGGGAAGCCCGGTGAGCTCGTCGATGAATGCCATGCGGTGGGATTCCTGGAGAACGGCGATCAACATGATGGCCGCGGCCGCCGATACGAAGGTGCTGAATACCATTTCGGATGTCGGCCACTGGCAGGCGATGAAGAATGCGATCAACGCGCCGGCCATACCGATGTCCAGCGGATTGCGCCGGGTCCACAACTGGACCAATGCGATGACGAAAGCAACTGCCATTACCAGGCGACCCAGCAGCGGCACTGGATCGGCCTTGATGAGCCAGTTGTCCAGCAGGCTGTGCCATGCGATTCCCGAGAGTGCGGTTTTCCCCGAGCTGGCAATCCAGGCGGTGAACAGGACTTCGACCAGCACCAGCAGCAGCCAGCGATAGTTGCGGAAGTAGTGGATGCCACGCTCAGGAAGCACGAGCAGCACCAGGATGTTCAGCGGCACGAACAGCGCGACGCCGGTGAAAGCCGCGCGCGCCGCGAAACTGCCACTGCCGTCGAGGAGCGCGAGGCGGTAGCCGGTGAATGCGATGAGCAGCGACAGCAGGGTGAGGAAGG
Organism: Burkholderiales bacterium; assembly: GCA_046590325.1. GTDB lineage: Bacteria > Pseudomonadota > Gammaproteobacteria > Burkholderiales > JACQAP01 > JACQAP01. The sequence goes on from JBKJUC010000225.1 coordinate 1,382, forward strand.
CCCGCCCGCGATTGAACCACAGCGCTATCAGCACGCCCGTCAGGCACAGGGCATAGGGGCCATAGATCCCCAGACCCGAAAGCGTAACGGGCAGCTTGCGGCCGGCCAGAACAACGACAAGAGCCAGCAGCATGATTGCGCCCGGAGCGGCGAACGGCTTCAGGTCGCGAAGGGAAGGCGGGATCACTGGAAAATGTGCTCGGAAGTGGTCGTCGGAAGGGTTGCGGCGCCAGCAATCCGGCATGGGTGGAGTGCGCCCATTCAGCCCTTGCCGGCCTTGTAAGGCCGCGCTTCCTCGCGGATTACCCGCCGCAGGACATCTTCAAGATTCTCGCGCTCGATCGCCTGCTTCAGGGCTTCGTTGATCATCGTCTGGTAACCGCGCCCGCCCGAGCGGGAACGGAAATATTCGACGACCGCGGTGTCGAGATACATCGTCAGGCGGGTTTTGTTGCGCGGCAGCGTCCTGCCGTCAAGGTCGAGCATTCCGACGGAAGTGGAATCCACCGCACGCGTGGAACTGCCGGACAACCGCCGCGCCCGCTTGCCGGAAATGCCCGGCGCAGAGGATTTGCCCATCACCGATCTCCGGGTGCAGTCGTCATGGGGAAAGAAGTATGCATATATGTATGTACAAGGTCAAGAAGACCGTGAATATCGTAACTGCCGTGAATGCCGTTTTAGAACTGGAGCTTGCATTTAACACGCAGCACGCAGCATTGATCCTACGGACTACAATAACCCGACTCCCCTTGCCATGACTCCCATGTTCGCAGATCCGCTCCTTCTCGCCCGTGCCCAGTTCGGGCTGAACATCGCCTTCCATATCCTGTTTCCCAGCATCACCATTGCCCTCGCCTGGGTGCTGGTGTATCTGCGGGTGCGCATCGAGCGTACGGGGGAGGCATGGCTCAAGGACGCGTATCGGCTCTGGGTGAAGATCTTCGCCCTGTCCTTCGCCATGGGTGTCGTATCCGGCATCACGATGAGTTTCCAGTTCGGCACCAACTGGCCGGGTTTCATGCAGAAGGCCGGCAACATCGCCGGACCGCTGCTGGGATACGAAGTGTTAACCGCGTTTTTTCTCGAAGCCACTTTTCTTGGCGTCATGCTGTTCGGGCGCGACCGCGTGCCGGCCTGGCTGCATACCCTTTCGTCATTCATGGTCGCGATCGGCACCTCGTTTTCCGCGTTCTGGATCCTTGCGCTGAATTCCTGGATGCAGACGCCGCAGGGCTTCGAAATCATCGATGGCCAGTTCCATGCGACGGACTGGTGGGCGATCATTTTCAATCCGAGCTTTCCCTACCGCTTCACCCACATGATGATCGCGTCGGGACTGACGGCTGCGTTTCTCGTGGCGGGCATTTCGGCGTTCCAGTTGCTGCGCAATCCGCAGTTTGAGTCCGCCCGTCGCATGTTGCGCCTTGGCATCGTCGTCGCGGCGGTGCTGACGCCGGTCCAGATTTTCGTGGGCGACCTGCATGGGTTAAACACCCTCAAGCACCAGCCGGCGAAAATCGCCGCGATCGAGGGCATCTGGGAAACCGGGCGCAGCGTGCCGCTGCTGTTGTTTGCCCTGCCGAACAACACCGAGCGCCGCAACGACTACGCGATCGCGGTACCAGGAATGGCCAGCTTCATCCTCACGCATGATTTCGAAGGCGAAGTGAAGGGACTTTCCGAGTTTGGCGACAAGCACCCGCCGGTCATGCAGGTGTTCTGGAGCTTTCGCATCATGGTTGGCGTCGGCGTGCTGATGCTGTTGCTGTCGTGGGGCGCCATCTGGCATGTGATCCGGCGTACGCAATCACCGCGCTGGATGTTGCTGGCATTCGCGGGGATGACGTTCTCCGGATGGGTGGCCGTGCTGGCAGGGTGGCTGACCACCGAGATCGGCCGTCAGCCGTACCTGGTCTACGGCCTGCTGACCACCGCCGAGGCCGCGTCGGACGTGCCGGCATCGCACATTGCCATTACGCTCGTTGGCTACGCGGTGGTGTATTCGCTGCTGCTGTTGTCGTACATGGTGGTGGTCACGCAACTGGCGATCAAGGAGGCCGCGGGGGAGAAAACCCCCGAGCCCGTGAACCCCGCATTCCAATCGGCCATCGCCTGAGGATTCGCCATGGACCTGCCCCTGATTTTCGCGATGCTGATGGGCCTGGCCATCCTGGCCTACGTGATCCTGGACGGATTCGACCTGGGGGTAGGCATCCTGGTGCCGCTCGCCACGCCGGACGAGCAGGACATGATGGTGGCGTCGATCGGGCCGTTCTGGGATGCGAACGAAACCTGGCTGGTGCTAGGCGTCGGCATTCTGCTGGTCGCTTTTCCGCAGGCCCACGGCGTGATCCTCACGGCGCTGTATCTGCCGGTGGCGCTCATGCTTGTCGCCCTGATGTTGCGCGGCGTCGCGTTCGAATTTCGCGCGAAGGCAACCGGCTGGCACCAGCAGTTGTGGAACCGTCTCTTTTTTGTGGGCTCGCTCGGCGCGGCGGTCGCGCAGGGGATGATGCTGGGCGGCGTAGTGACAGGATTCGGGGAAGGCGCGCTGTACGCGGGCTTCGAACTGCTGGTAGGGTTGGGGCTCGCAGGGGGATATGCGCTGCTAGGCGCGACCTGGCTGGTGATCAAGACGGAAGGGGATCTGCAGGCGAGGGCGCTGCGCTGGGGCAAAGGCGCCGCGTTCCTCGCGGCGGCCGGCGTTGCGGCCATCAGCCTTGCCACGCCATTCGCCAGCGCCAACATCATGGAGAAGTGGTTCGCATGGCCACGCTTGCTGTGGCTGTCACCGTTACCGATCCTGAGCGCGGCAGCGTTCGCCGGAATTCTGATCTCCCTCACCCGCCTGCAGCGTGGGCAAAGCCGGCGCGAGTACCTTCCGTTCGTGCTCGGCGTGTGGATTTTCGTGTTCGCGTTCGCCGGCCTCGCCTACAGCCTGTTCCCCTATCTGGTCGTCGACCGTATGACCATCTGGCAGGCCGCTGCTGCGGAGTCTTCCCTGCGATTTGTGTTCGTCGGTGCCTGCATCGTGCTGCCGCTGATCGTTGCCTACACGCTGTTTTCCTACCGTGTGTTCTGGGGCAAGGCGAGGTCACTCACCTACGGTGAGTGACCGGTGATCCGCAAACAGTGAACAGTGAACGGTGAACGGTGAACGGTGAACGGTGAACGGAAAAGGCTTCGGACTTTTGGTTTCCACCGTTCACTGTTCACTGTTCACCGTTCGCTGTTCACTCACCATCAGTTCTTGGTTCCAAACAGTCGGTCGCCGGCATCGCCCAGTCCCGGAATGATGTAGGCGTTGTCATCAAGGTGATCGTCCAGCGCTGCCACGAACATCGGCACGTCGGCGTGCTGCTGCTGGTAGACACCAACGCCTTCCGGCGAGGCGACCAGGGCGAGAAACAGGATGTCTTTGCCTCGCACGCCGCGATTCTTCAGGACCTGCACCGCATGGGCGGCGGAGTAGCCGGTGCCGATCATGGGATCGCAGAGGATGAAAATGCGGCCATCGACTTCCGGCAAGCGCACCAGGTACTCGACCGGCCGGTGATTCTCGTCGCGATAGAGCCCGATATGCCCGACCCGGGCTGACGGAATGAGTTCCTGCAGCCCGTCCGCCATGCCGATGCCGGCCCGCAGCACAGGCACGATCGAGAGCTTCTTCCCGGCGATGACCGGCGCATGCATCGATGCCATCGGCGTTTCGATCACGCGCGTGGTCAGCGGCAGGTTGCGGGTGACTTCATAACCCATCAGCAGCGTGACTTCGCGCAGAAGCTCGCGAAACGTGCGGGTTGACGTGGTCTTGTCCCGCATGTGCGTGAGCTTGTGCTGGATGAGCGGGTGATCGAGGATGAACAGGTTGGGGAAGCGCGGATCCTGCTTCATTGCGAGGCATTCCGTAAGTATTTTTTCACCGATCAACGCCGGGGAGTACTACCCCCGGACCTGCCTGCTGCCGATTGCCTCCGGTGCGTCACGGTAATTTGATCTTCCCCGGCAGTCCGCCGGGCCCGCCGAATCCACCTGGCATGACTTCTGGAATGACGATCGACGAACTCTGCTGCCGGCGCATTTCCTGCAATTCCCTGACCGCGCGCTCGACCGCCACGGCGGCGAATTCCGCGAACTTCTGCGCCGCATCGCCGAGCGAACCGGCCTCGATCTCAAAGGCCAGCGGTAGTGCGCCTACGGGTGTCATCAGCTGGGTCTCGCCGACGTAAAGGACCTTGCGCGCGGCATCGGCGGCGCTGTCCTTGCCTACTGGCGTCATGACCCGGATGGTTCCAATTTTGCGGTCGGTAAAGACTTCCTCTCGATAGAGGTTCGCGGGGTCCATTTTCAGTTCGGGCATGTTTTCGGCCATGGCAAAGTTCCTGCGCTAATGATTTGGTGGGGAATTATCGCTTAAATGGGGATCGGGGGTGAACCGGGCAAGGCCCGGAATCAGGGGAAAGGTAAAAGGTCAAAGGGGAGAGTTTTAACCCGGGCCTTACTTTCACCTTTAACCTTTTCCCTTTGACCTGATACCTCGTTATTCGCTGACACCAGCTTAGAATGCGTTCCGAAGAGGAGAAAATATGTCAGCAACTGCAAGGTCCCGCTACTTCGTGCGCGAGCAGGACGTGCCGGCTTACCACCCCGCGAACCATACGGGTACCGTTAACCGGCGCCTGATCGGGCCACAGAACGTCGGCGCAAGGAATCTCGAGGTGGTGCTGGGCGTGATCGAGAAAGGCAAAGGCACCCTGCCACACGCGCATCCCGGGATCGAACAGGTTTGTTATCTGCTGGAAGGCGGCGCCCGTGCCGAGGTTGGGGGCGAGGTCTGTGAACTGGCGCCTGGCGACTGCTGCTTCTTCCCGCCCGACGTTCCTCATGTCTTTACAGTGACCAGCGACATGCCGGCCAGGGTGCTGGTGATCTATTCGCCGCCGTACGAGGAAAAGTCCGAGCGGGTGGTTCGATGAAAGGATTGCTGGCGCTGTTCGTCGCGATCCTCATCGCTGCAGGGAGTGCTATTGCCCAGGCTGCCGAAACCTGGCCTGCGAAGCCCATTCGTCTTGTCATCCCGTTTGCCGCCGGGAGCGCTACGGATACCGCGGGACGGCTGCTCGCGCATCAGCTCGG
>JBKJUC010000104.1:0-21305 GCA_046590325.1 Burkholderiales bacterium
CTGGGCGGATCAAGGTATCGCGGTGGTCCGACCAGAATCCGACTCAGCAGCTGCTTCGGTCAACGTCTCGTCGATGCCCGACCTTGACGATCAGCACGACAAGTCTGCTGTCTCCGATCTCATAAATAATTCGATATACGCCCTGACGGATCCGATACCGTTCCTGACCCGAGAGCTTTTCGCAGCCTGACGGTCGAGGGTCATCTGCAAGCACGCGGATGCGCTGCATTATTCTCTTGACGTCTTGCTTGGGAAAGGCTCTCAGATCCTTGGCTACGGACTTCCTGAATACCAACTCACAGCTTGCCATGCGCCTTCAAGTCCTTGAGCAGCGCTTCATACGACATCACGGGCTCTGCAGCCCGAACCGCAAATGTCGCAAGGTCCTCCTGATCTTCACGCAGCGCCAACCGCACGGCGTCGTTAACGATGTCAGATACGGATCGATGCATATGTGCCGCCTTCAGGCGAATAGCCTGATGCAGCTTCGGCTCAAAATAGACAGTGGCACGTTTTGAAGTCTCTTCGCTCATGATGCATTTCCTCCGAGCCCGTAGAATAGCGACTCGACGCTATAACGTCAAAACGTCTTTGAGCTAGCGAGACACCGCTCATCGATGCGCTGCATCCCCCCTCTTGGAGCAAGCGTTCTGGCTGCAAAATTTCCCGATAAGCGCCTGAAGGGTTCTTGTTTCGAGGTCCTATGCGAAGGGATCATTCCATTGCATTGTTCGCACTCAAATCGCCGGCGCTAGTCAAGCTGGATGCCTGCCTCTCGGGCGATTTTGCGGCTGCGTGTCTGTTATCCGCAGCAGTGCAAACCGGCCGAGGCAGTACGCAGTCCAGGCCTTCGTCCAGGCCCTGAGTCCTGGCATCCTGCCGCTCGGAGTGCTAGCAACACGCGCTCCAAGGTTTGTGGCGAAATGCTCGTGAGCAGTAATGACCTGCCCGGGGGTTTGCGCCATGCAATTACTCGATGCAATCGAAACACAAATGATCTGCAATCGTCTGCCGCTGGTGGGCATTACCGTTTCCGCGGTGCCGTGTTGCAATACGCCCATCGTTCTCGCACTGCATTGGCATGGCCTCGTCGAGCGCGCACTGCCTATCCAAGCGACTGATGACGATGCACCAGCGGTCGAAACCGTCTGTTACGAGCCTGTGCCTTCATCGTGTCTTCAGATCACACAGCGCTGGGACCGGGTGACGGATCTGGATTGCGCCATTATCGAAGTGGCGTGGGAGCTGGGCGCGTGGAATCTCAGACGTACTGAAGCGCGACCGTTTTTGCGGCCCGGTGCACCGACTGCGGAAGTGTTCGAATGCGAAATGGTTTTTGGGCGGTCCGAGTTTTTGCACGACGGATTGTCGCCGGCGGTATCCGAGGTTCCCGATGCCGATGATCTGGTCGAAGCGGCGGGAAGAATGGGTTATCTGTTCTGGCAATTCCACCCGGTGCGTGGCGGCGTCTGGAATGACGTCGGCAAAGACCTCACGCTGGAGCGGGGCGGATATCGCAATCCTTCCTGTCCCGCAGATAGTGTGCCGGTTGAAAATCCGCAATCCCTGCGCCGATCTCGGCAAATCGTTTATGAGTTTGGGAAATTATATGGAGAGCCGGACCCCGCCATGCCCAAGTAACTCCCGGAAGCGCCGTCCGGGCTATAGGTGCCAGGTAGAGAACGCGGCAATTCTCGCGGGAAGTTACGTGGTAGAGACCGCCAGAGAGTTCGCGCCACAGCGGGCGGGAAATGCAAGAAGGGCAGATTATGCAGATGCTCTATTGCAAACCCCGCCCCCCTCGCTTCTATAGTGGCAGCATGAGCCTTGTTCTGTTGACGAGCTCATGTGCGCGACGTAGTGGAATCCACTCTTGAGGCCCCGGGTGAGATCCGCCCCGTGCCGGCGCGAATCGATGTCTCGAGCGAACGCGACATTTTCTTGAATTCATAGACCGTCAGAGCCATGCCTAAGACGGCCAGAGAAAAACAGAACATTCCCCAGTAGAGAAGCGTCGAGTCAGCCATTTTGTTGTCCTTTCAAGGCCAGCACTTTGAAGTAGATGCCAAAGCAAAGAATCGAAGGCACCCAGGTTGCGGTGAACAATCCCTGCTCCTTTTGACCGTTAAACCAGAGATAGCCGGAAATGGCGAATGACACCATTACGGCCAGGAGAATGCAGACGTCAGACATCTTGATCATGAACTTGTCTCCTCGGTTGGACAGCGGCTGATCGAGCAGCTGCCTGTTACTCATTGGATATTCCAGAAAGCCCACGCGGCGACCATCAAGCAACCCACGGCTGCGGCAGCATGCACTCGAACACTTGGCTCGCCGGGCAACGTCATCACGAACGGGATGATCTCGAACACGCCCAGCGGCAACCAGGCTATGAAGACCAGGGCCAGCGCGAATGCCGATATACCTACCAATCGCCGCACTTTCATGAACTGTTGTTGTCCTGGATGGAAGTCAATCGGGAACGAATCTGCAACAGAAAATAAAGAGCCAAACCCGAGCGGCTTGGCTCTCCGTAAGCTAGCGCTGTCTTAGTTCGGGATCATTACGCTGTCGATGACGTGGATAACGCCGTTGCTCGCCACAATGTCGGTCTTGACGACATTCGCGCTATCCACCTGGACGCCACCATTGCTGGTGGTAATGGTCAGATCGCTGCCTTCCACGGATTTCGCGGAGCCTGCCTTGACGTCAGCGGCCATGACCTTGCCCGCGACCACGTGATAAGTCAGGACCTTTGTCAACATCGCTTTGTCTGCCAGGAGCGCATCCAGTTGCCCCTTGGGAATCTTCGCAAATGCCGCGTCCGTTGGCGCAAACACCGTGAACGGGCCCTTACCCTTCAGCGTGTCGACCAAGCCGGCCTTCTGGATCGCCGTGACGAGGGTGGTGAATGAGCCTGCCGATACTGCCGTATCAACAATGTTTTTTTCAGCTGCTACGGAGACATTGGAGACAGTGGCCGCGACGATGGCAAGTGATGCTACAAATTTTGAGAATTTCATTTTCTATCCTTTAAGGTTGGGAATAAACAGCAGGTCGATAAATTACCGATGAGGCCCAGTAACGGCTCGGGTCAGGTGCGGGTCAACTGCGGGCAACCCGTGCCGGACTTCGCTACTTGGTCTTGCAGTAAAGTTAGTCTTTCAGTAAAGCCGTGTTGGGTAAGCGCTGGCCGGCCAGAAGGATGTCGACGATGGTTTCGGCACGCGCAAACTCGCGAAACTTCAGGATTTCGCTTCCACGCATTTCCATTAGAGCTACAACTGTCCGGGCACGGGTACCGGAGGTTTCGTACTGAACGAACACGGTGATAGGGTCGTTGGTGGGAAAAAACATCACCTTCGATCCTTCGATGCTGTCGCCGCGGTCCGCGCGCTGATGGAGATGTTGATGGATAGCGGCTTCGCCATGCCATGACAGCAACATCCCCAGCGACGTCGCGCTGTACTCGTACGTCGCGTCCTCGGCGAACCATCCTTTTTGCAATTCTCGCTCGGGGCTCTGGAGCAGGGCGGCCTGCCCGAGGAAGGCCACACTCGCCCGGGCGATCAAATCGCTGCCGCCGTCAGCCACTTCGGCCGCGGAATTGAACGATGAAAAAATCAGTGTTGCGGTGGCTACGGATAACTTCAGGAATGCTTTCATCTGAATCTGCCCTTCAAGTTTGAGAATGAGTAGGTAAGCGGTGAACGTTGATTAACGCGGGTTTTGAGTCATCGCTGGCCTGGTGCGCGGCGGCCGCTCGATCATCGCGTAAGCGGAATGGTTGTGGATGGATTCGAAGTTTTCCGCTTCCACCGTGTAGGCTTCTAAATTCGGTTCGCGTTCCAGGCGCCGTGCCACGTCCCGCACCAGGTCTTCGACGAACTTCGGGTTGTCGTAGGCGCGCTCGGTAACGTATTTCTCATCGGGTCGCTTGAGCAGGCCGTATATTTCACAGGAGGCCTCCTCTTCAACGAGACGAATTATGGGCTGCAGGGAGTCAACGGCCTCGCGCAGTTGCAGCGTGACAGTGATGTGCGAGCGTTGGTTATGGGCACCGTAAGCGGAGATTTCTTTCGAACAGGGACACAAACTCGTCACAGGCACGACAATGCGCACATGTGTTGCCCGTTCGCCGGGCTGGGTTATCTCGTCCGTAAAAGTTACGTCGTAGTCGAGCAGGCTCGCCACCCCCGAAACGGGCGCGTGCTTGCGCAGGAAATAGGTGAAACGCATCTCCAGGTACCCCGTCTGCGCTTCCAGCCGTTTCAGCACGTCGTCGTGGAGGGCGCGCACTCCGGAAAGCGACAAGGGTTGCGAGTGCGCTTCGAGCGCTTCGATGAAGCGCGACATGTGCGTGCCTTTGAGGTGCTTCGGCAAACCCACAAACATATCGAATTCGGCGACGGTGGCCTGATTCGATCCGTCCGGTCCAGCGATACTCACTGGGTGGCGGATAGACTTGATGCCCACCAGGTCTATCGCCAGTTCACGCTTGTCGGCGCTGTTCTGCAGATCAGGAAGTAGGAGGCGTTCGGGTGCGTTCATGGTCGCTATATATATATGGACAGGATTACGGGGTTAACGGGTTTGTCTAGGACAGATACTCCTTGAACCTGGACATCATGTCAACACCTATTTTGATAAAGCCCATTTATATGGTCATTATATGGGCAGTCGATGCGTGGGTAGGCCTGCGCGGTTTCTGGACTTTTCGGGGGCGGGTGGGGCTGGGCTTTGGTGCGGCCGTGCGTTAACCGAGGGCAATGCCTTCGGTCTCTATGACACGCTCCAGGCCCGTTTCAAGCAGGGCTCGCGCCGTACCGGCTATCGAGTGCAGGAGCGCGTGGATTTGCGCGTCCTTGTCGTTGCGATTCTCGCACTGTTGGCTGTAATCCTCGAACGCGGCCAGGCTGTTCACCAGATTCACAAGATGGTGAGGGCACTCGCAGGCCATGGTTGGGGAACTCAGGGCGATGCGCGCTAGCTGCTCTGGCGCAAATCTGCGGGGTGGGATTCCGGCCGGGCCCGGAACCGACACTTGCATCGGTGGCGTCGCGCTCTTCAGGGCCAAGAGGCAAGCTTGCCCGATGAGAGCAGCGCTGGCGGGCGCTTGCAGGCAGCGCACCCCTGCCGACTGGAGTTCCTGGATAGCGCGGCGCGTGGCAAAACTGTAAATGACGACGGCACTTCGGGCATGGGCCAGCGCCAGGAGCGCAGACACCTCGCGGACCGTGTCGCTGTGCCCCGCGGGCAGTTCCCAAAGCAATACATCGGCGATTGAGCCCTTGGTCCGGGCCCGGAATTGCGCGGCATCACGAAAGGAGGCGACGACCTCGATGTCCGGCGCCGGCGTACCCTCTTTGAGCAGCGTGGGCAGCGCCTCGCCGATGGCAAGCACTCGACATGTGCCGCCGGGCGACACGGGGAGGCTCAGCATCGTCGCTGGCGCGGTGGCCTGTAAGCGCACTTCCAGGTCCTTCATCGAAAGTCTTGCAACTGCGCTGATTGGATTGCCGGCGTCGACCAATTTCTTTACCAGGGAGAGGCGCTGGACATCCTGTTCCGAGTAAAACCGCCTGCCGCGGCTTGCTCGAGAAGGCTCGACGATCGCGTAGCGCCGTTCCCAGATTCGCAGCGTGTCGGGGTGGATATTGGTCAGTCGCGCAGTCACGCCAATAGGGTAGGCGGGCGCTGGGGAGGAGGGGTTTTTCGGGGTCATTTACGTCACGCCGTTTCGTTTATAAGGGTCCTGTACCCCACCATACTACCGTAATGGACATGTCCTGTACACCAAGCCGTGATCAAGCCTTAGGAAAGAAGTCTCGGAAATAACGTTCCATGAACATGGGTTTATCGCCAACTCGGGGCTTTAGCAAAACAGCACGCCAGGATCAGGCTGGTGCCAGGAAATCAGGCTGGTGCCAGGAAACGGGGTTGCAGAAGAAACGGGGTTGCAGAAAAGGGGGCACAAAGGGCACACAGGTTGTGCTCGAACTGCCGCCGTGGGCGCAGGCCAATCCCGCGGATGCAGACCACCAAGATTGATTTGCGTCCTGACACCCTGCGTTGCGCGACAGGGCTGGAACGATCCAGAATACGCGTGCGCTTGCCCAAAATACTCCAAGGAAACTCTGTCATGACCGATTCGAAAAAATTTCCCGCCGGGGCCGCGTTCCCGTCCCTCGTCTGGCAAACGACCACCGGTGGCAAACTCGACATTGCAAACATGCAGGGCTGGCGCGTGCTGGTGGTCTATCGCGGCAAGCATTGCCCGAGGTGCAAGACCTACCTGACCAAGCTCGATGGAATGCTCGACCAATTCAAGAGCCTGGGAGTCGCCGTCGCCGCCCTGTCGGCCGACCCGGAGGAGAAGGCAAAGGCCTCGGTAGCCGAAGGCGGCTGGCATTTTCCGGTGGCTTTCGGCATGACGGTCGACCAGATGCGCAAGCTCGGCTTGTATATCTCCGAACCGCGCTCGGCGGAGGAAACCGACCGGCCGTTCGCCGAACCCGGCCTGTACGTGATCAATGCCGAGAACAAGGCACAAGTGGTCGAGTGTTCGAACTCCGCTTCGACCCGACCGGACCTGGCCATGATGCTCGACGGCATCAAGAGCGCGATCGAGAAGAAATTGCCAGTGCGCGGCACCATGGCCTGACGCGAGCGCCCATGACCCAGGAAAAGTTGAATGTTCGCGCGTGCGTTTTCGACGCCTACGGCACGTTGTTCGATTTTGCGTCGGCGGCGGCCAGTTGCCGCGACGTACTCGGCGACAAGGCCGGCGCGCTGACCACGCTCTGGCGTGACAAGCAGTTGTCCTATACCTGGTTGCGCGGCCTGCAAGGGCGCCACGCCGATTTCTGGCAGGTAACTTCCGACGCGCTTGATTTCAGCCTGGAGTCCCTCGGCTTCAGCGACGCCACTTTGCGCGACCGGCTCATGGATTTGTATCGCACGCTGAAGTGTTTTCCAGAAGTACCGCAGGTGCTGCGCGATCTGAAGCAGGCCGGATACGCGATCGCCATCCTGTCGAACGGCACACCGTCCATGCTGGACGATGCCGTGCGTGGTGCTAAGCTCGACGGTCTGTTCGATCACGTGCTGTCCGTGGAACAGGCCGGCGTATTCAAACCGCATCCGGATGTTTATAGGCTGGCTGTCGACATCCTCGGCGTGCCGGCGGCGCAAATCGCATTCCAGTCGTCCAATGCCTGGGACGCCCACGCGGCATCTGCCTTTGGCTTGCGCGTCGTCTGGTGCAACCGCTACGGCCAGCGCCGCGAGCGCCTGCCCGGTTCGCCTGATCGGGAAATCCGCACCCTCGCAGAATTGCCTGCGCTGCTGACAAAAGCCGCATAGGTAGAGGTGCGCGTGGCGCCAGGGCCAAGCGACCGGGCCTTCGTCTCGCCGCTTCAATCAGCGCCACGGTTGAACAGAGTTGTTGTGACACCATCCGGCGAAGCGACAATCCACGCAGGCACAACCATCGTAGCGGATGATTCAGCCCGAACATTGATGCAGGTGCAGTAAAAGAATCGCCACAATTGGCTTCAAGGTCATCACGGCGGCTATTCGTGTGCCTGCCCTGTATGTTTACGAAATAGTCAGGCGCGCTAGAATACGTGCGCCTGAACGTCAAAAACAAAAATTGATCACGTCGCGCCGGGCCAATGACCCGCGCGGTCGGCGATCCTCAATTCCTGAACCCCTTCATCACGAGCCACCCCCATGACCGAAATCATCCTGCATCACTATCCGCTGTCGCCCTACGCGGAAAAAATCCGCACGGGCTTCGGCATCAAGCAACTGGCCTGGCGCTCCGTCGAGCACAGTCGCATGCCCGAGCGTCCCGAACTTTTCCCGATGACCGGCGGCTATCGCCGCATCCCGGTCCTACAGGTGGGCGCCGATATTTACTGCGACACGCAGTGCATCCTGCGCGAGCTCGAGCGCCGGGTGCCGACGCCGACGTTTTTCCCGAACAACGGCGCCGGCCTGCCGTTCGCGCTGTCGCGCTGGACCGATGGTCCGCTGTTCGAACTGGCGTTCTGCACAGTGTTTGCGCCCGTAGCGCAAACGCTGCCGCCCGCACTCGTGGCAGATCGCACCCGTCTGCAACTGGGCTCGCGCGGCGACCTGGAGAAAGTCGCCAAGGACATGCCGCATGTGCTCGCGCAACTGCGCCCGCAACTGGGCTGGCTCGATGACCGTTTCGCGTCGGGCCGGCGCTTCGTGCTCGGCGACGCGCCGGGCATGCCGGACCTGCTGGCGTGGTACATCGTCTGGTTCATCCGCAGCCGATATGCCGGCGCAGAAGCCTTGTTCTCCGAATTTCCCGCTTTGCTGGCCTGGGCCGAGCGCATGAAGGCCATTGGCCACGGTACTCCTACGCCAATGACGCCCGCCGAAGCGCTCGCCATCGGCAAGTCCGCCGAGCCGCAGACTCCAGAGAAAGCCGATCCGCACGACCCGCAGGGCTTGAAGCCCGGCATGCAAGTTAGCGTCCAGCCAGTCACCGACAGCGGCGATCCGCCGGTAACTGGCGTGGTCCGGGCGCTGGACCGCAACGTCATCGCGCTGACTCGCGAAGATCCGGCCTGTGGCGTGGTCGCGGTTCATTTCCCACGTGTGGGCTATCGCGTAACGGTGCAGGCGAACCCCTGAGCGCAACGGGCGTTCGCGGTTGCGCCCGTACATCGGGCGCAAGTCAAATTCCGGTCACGACCGTGCCGGACGATTGCGCCTTCATGCGCGCAATCTCGCTCTCGAGCTCGGTAATGCGGCGATCGCGTTGTTCGAGCGCGCGTGTCACGTCGGCGGCTTCGAAGCGCTGTGGAATGTGCTTCGGGCAGTTTGCATCCCACGTCGCCACCGTGAACAGGATCGCGCGCCCCACCCTCGACTTCTTGTCCGCGGGCGACAGTTTTTCCAGCAGCGCCGGATCATTCTCGACGACACGCGCCTCCCCCCAGATCTTGATGCGCTGGCCCTGTGCATAATCGATCAGGAACAGGTGGGCCTTGGGATTTTCAGCGAGATTGCCGAATGTGATGAATTGGCGGTTGCCGCGCACTTCGGCGAAGCCGATGGTCTTCTCATCGAGAACGTGCAGGAATCCTGCTGGCCCGCCGCGATGCTGGATGTAGGGCTGGCCAGCGGCGTTCGCAGTGCCGAGAAAAACGCTGGACTGCTCGCCGATGAACGCGGCGAGGTCGGGCGTGATCGTCGTTGCCCATCCCGCGTCCGTTTCCATCCTGGCATACGCGCGTCGCGAACCTTCGCGCTCCTGGATCGCTTTTACCGCGGGACTGAAGGCGACGTCGCTGGGGATGGAGGGTTTCATGGGAATCCTTTGCATGAGCGATGGGTGAGGGGTGAACAGTAAACAGTGAACGGTGAAGAGCACCCCGTTGGCGGGCGAACGGATTTCGCCGTTCACCGCCTCTTACGCCGCTTTACGCAACTCGACAACCGGGAAATCGATATCCGTCTGCGCCACTGAATTGACGTAGTTGGTCAGCGTATTCAGCGCGACATGCGCCACGATTTCAACGATCTCGGCATCGTTGAACCCCGCGTTCCTGGCTTCCTGTACCGCCACATCCGAAACGTGGCCGCGCTGATGCGCGACATTCACTGCAAAGCGCACCGCGGCATCGGCCTTCTGGTCGGACGACGTTCCGTTGCGGTTCGCTTCTATCTCCGCGGCGCCGAGCTTTGCCACGTTCTCAGCGATGTAAGTGTGCGCGGCCAGACAGTAGCCGCAGCGATTGAACTCGGCAATGGCCAGGGCAATGCGTTCGCCGGTCTGAGGGCCGAGGGCACCCTTGCCGAGCGCGCCGCTCAGGTTCAGATAGCCACCGAGAGCGGCCGGGCTGTTGCCAAGGACTTTCATCAGGTTCGGCACGATGCCCAGTTGCTTGTTGACCGCGTCCAGTAACGGACGTGACGCGTCAGGGGCTTGATCGACTGCGGGAATGGCAATGCGGCTCATGAAATTTCTCCCTGGTGAAGGTTGAGGGTTTCAGTTCGCCTCGCCCAATGCGTTGCGAATGAAGCGCATCTTGAAGAATTCCTATTGAAAGAAGAATTACCGGTCAATACAATTCATTCTTCCGTTCAGTGGAATGACAAAATGGACCGCTTCCACCTCATGACCGTGTATGTCGCCGTTGCTGAAGCAGAAAGTTTCGCGGGCGGCGCGCGCAAACTGGCGATGTCCCCGCCCGCCGTCACTCGGGCCATCGCGGCCCTCGAGCAGCGTCTGGGCATCAAGTTGCTGACCCGAACTACCCGCTATGTGCGCGCCACGGACGCCGGCCTGCGTTATCTCGAACACGCACGGCGCATCATTGCCGAGGCCGACGAGGCGGACGAAGTCGCCGCCGGCGTCCATGCGGCGCCACGTGGGCAACTCGCAGTTACCGCGCCGGTACTATTCGGCAGGATGTTCGTGATGCCAAGCATGATCGAGTACCTGAAGCGCTTTCCGGATATGTCCGTCTCGGCGCTATTCCTCGATCGGGTGGTGAACCTGCTGGAGGAGGGGATGGATGTCGGCATTCGCATCGGCGACCTGCCCGATTCGACCATGAAGGCCATCGGCGTCGGCCATGTGCGCCGCGTAGTGTGCGCTTCGCCCGCCTACCTCAAGGCGCGTGGCGTGCCGAAGGCGCCGGCCGATCTGGTCGCTCACTGCGTCATTGCCGCGAGTCCGGTATCACCCGCTGTCGACTGGAAGTTTTCTCATGGCAAGAAAACCGGCAGTGTGAGTGTGAAGCTCACGCCGCGCTTGTCGGTGACCAGCAATGACGCGGCAATCGTCGCGGCGGCACAGGGCTTCGGAGTCACGCGTCTGCTGTCTTATCAGATCGCGCCCTACCTTGCCTCGGGCCAGCTCAAGGCCGTGCTGACCGACTATGAGCCGCCGCGTCTGCCGATCCATGTCCTGCACAGCGAAGGCCGCCAGGCTTCGGGGAAGGTGCGCTCATTTGTCGATCTGCTGGTAGAGAATTTGCGCGCGGACGAGGCCTTGAACTGATCAGGTCCCACGGCCCCAAGGTGTTCGCATCACGGTGCGGAAATGGACCGTCGGCGGGCCCGTGAATTCGACTCATAAGTGCAATTTCGGAGCGACAGCGCCAGGTCTTGCCTTTTGCCTATCCCGAAACGGAATTGAGTTTATCGGTTTGCCCGTACGAGCGAAGCGGGAAAAAGGCAAGGCCTGACCTTGGCGTCCTCTGGCGTCCTTGGACCCAGGCGTCCTTCATGCTGAAATCGCGAGGAATGGCCGTTGCGGCCGATGCGCCGACTTGCGGCAGATTTGCCACGCGAAGTCGCTGCGCGCCCGCGCGAAATCCGCGACAATCCGCTGCACCAGCCTTACCCATCGCTCGACGACCAGACATGACTGCTTCGACCCCGGACAAAGGTGTGTGCCTCGTGATCGGCGCGGGCGACGCGACCGGCGGCGCTATTGCGCGCCGCTTCGCACGCGAGGGCTATGTGACTTGCGTGACGCGGCGCTCGGCGGAAAAGCTCCAGCCGCTCGTCGAACAAATCGAAGCCGCCGGCGGCAAGACGCATGCCTTCGGCAGCGATGCGCGCAAGGAAGAGGAAGTCGTCGCGCTGGTCGAGCAAATCGAATCCACCCTTGGTGCCATCGAAGTGCTGGTGTTCAACATCGGCGCCAACGCAGCCGCCAGCATCCTCGACGAAACCGCGCGCAAGTATTTCAAGATCTGGGAGATGGGCTGTTTCGCCGGCTTCCTGAACGGACGCGAAGTCGCCAGGCGCATGGCCGCGCGCCAGCGCGGCACGATCCTGTTCACCGGCGCCACCGCGTCGCTGCGCGGCGCGGCGAACTTCGCCGCGTTCGCCGGCGCCAAACATGCGCTGCGCGCGCTGGCGCAGAGCATGGCGCGCGAGCTGGGGCCGAAAAACATCCATGTCGCGCACATCGTTATTGACGGTGCGATCGACACGGCTTTCATACGCGACCTGTTCCCCGAGCGCTATGCGCTTAAAGAGCGCGACGGCATTCTCAATCCCGACCACATCGCCGATGCCTACTGGATGCTGCACACGCAGCCGCGCGACGCCTGGACGCATGAACTCGACCTTCGGCCTTACATGGAGAAATTCTGAATGGAGAAATTCTGATGAAGACGTTTGAATTCTGGTTCGACTTCGGCAGTTCGGCTTCGTATCTCGCTTGGACGCAGCTTCAGAAACTCGAAGCGAATACCGGCGCCAAGGCCGTGCTCAAGCCGATGCTGCTGGGCGGCGTGTTCCAGTCCACCGGCAACCAGTCGCCGGTCAGCGTGCCGGCCAAAGGCAAGTACATGTGGGAAGATTTCCAGCGCTGGGCCAAACGCTACGGCGTACGCTTCGAGCGCAACCCCAGTTTCCCGATCATGACCTTGCCGTACATGCGCGCCGCCATTGCCTTGCAGACAAAAGGCGATCCGCGCTTCCTCGATTACTGCAACCTGATGTTCAATTCCATCTGGGTCGATTCGGTGAACATGAACGATCCGCCCACGGCAGCGCAAACGCTAATGAAAGCCGGCTTCGACGCCCAGGCGCTGATGGCGATGGCCAACGAACAGACCATCAAGGACGCGCTCAAGGCTGCGACGCAGCAAGCCGTGGATCGCGGCGTGTTCGGTGCGCCGACATTCTTCGTCGGCGATCAAATGTTCTGGGGGCAGGACAGGATGGAGTTTGTGCGGGAGGCGTTACGGTGAAGAAGAGTGCTTATGCAACTATGCAAGCTGACCCCATTGCAGGCGTTCAGCTTCCCGCTTTGCAGCGCCACGTTCGATTGCCGGCGGGTGCGCGCGTGATCGCCGTTCCGGTTTCGAGCATTGGCGGCGAGGTCTCGGCTGGCTGACCTGAAGTCGCGCGCCCATCGCGGGCGCTTCGTTTCTCTTTAGGCGTTGACTTAATAATGAGAATGACTATCATTGGCATTCTCTAAGTCAATGATCGGATCAGCCATGTCCTTGTTTTCGCGCCTTTGCGTCGCTTTCGCCGCCTTTGCCGGCGCCTTTTTGATGGCCGCTCCCGCCGCGTCGCAGGAGGCCTTCGTGGTCGTCATCAAGGACCACCGCCTGATTCCCGCGGAACTGCAGGTGCCGGCCGGCCAGAAAATCAAGCTGCTGGTGGACAATCAGGATCCGACTCCCGAGGAGTTCGAAAGCCACTCGCTGAACCGCGAAAAAATCATCCCGGGCAACTCCAAGGCGACGATCTACATCGGCCCCCTCAAGCCCGGCACTTACGAAGTTTTTGGCGAGTTCCACCAGGAAACCGCGCAGGGCAAGATCATCGCCAAATAACGCATAGTCAGAATTCATGTTCGCCACCGTCCTCATCATTTTTCGCGAAGTCCTCGAAGCCGCACTGATCATCGGCATCGTAATGGCTGCCTCGCGCGGTATCGCGCGGCGTAACGTCATGGTGTTCGGCGGTATCGGTGCCGGGCTCGTCGGTGCGGTCATCGTTGCTGCCGCCGCGGGCGGGATCGCCGACGCGGCAGCCGGCATGGGCCAGGAAATTCTTAATGCCTCGATCCTCGGCGCCGCCGTGCTGATGCTGGGCTGGCACAACATCTGGATGAGTCGCCACGGCCGCGAAATCGCGCAGCACATGGGCGAGGTCGGCAACAAGGTCGCGCAGGGTGGCGCACCGGTTTGGCTGCTCTGCAGCGCCATCGCGCTGGCGGTCTTGCGCGAAGGCTCCGAGGTCGTGCTCTTCCTCTACGGCATCGCGGCGGGCGGTGCCGATGCCGGACAAATGCTGAGCGGCGCCGCCATTGGGCTCGCGCTCGGCGCTGCGATCGGCGTGCTGGTGTATTTCGGATTGCTCGGCGTGCCGCTGCGCCACTTCTTCACGGTGACCAGCACCATGATCCTGCTGCTGGCGGCCGGGCTCGCCTCGCAGTCCGTTGGCTTCCTGGTGCAGGCCGGCCTGGTGCCACCATTGGCCGAACCGCTATGGGACAGCTCCGCGCTGATCTCCGATGGTTCCGTGTTCGGGAAAGCGCTGCAGGCGCTGATCGGCTACACCGCGCGGCCTGCAGGCATTCAGGTCGTTCTTTATGTCGTCACATTATTGGTCATCGGAGGATTGATGAGGTTTATTGGCCGTACCTCCGGGCGCGGCAGGACGCCGGCGCTCGCCGTTCTCTGTGCCGCTGCAACAGCAGCCGTGTTTTTACTGTCGCCGCCGCAGCCCGCCGAGGCCGCCCCGTTCAAGGTTTATTCCCCGAGGGTGGTCAAAGGTGAAAATGAAATCGAATATCGTGGTTTCCATGACATCGACAACGACGACTCGCGCAATGGCGGCGAGAAGCATCTTTTCGCGGTCGGACGCGGCTTTACCGATTACTGGTTCAGCGAGCTGTACGCGGTCTACGAGAAAGAGCCGGGGGCATCGCTCAAGCTCGAGGCCGTCGAATGGGAAAACCTGTTCCAGTTGACCGAAACCGGCAAGTACTGGGCGGATTTCGGCCTGCTGACCGAATACGAAGCCGCCACACGCTCCGGCAAACCCGATGAAATCGTGATCGCGCCGATCATCGAAAAAACCGTCGATCGCTGGGTCGGGACGCTGAATTTGTTCTTTGAAAAGAAGATCGGCACCAACAGCGAACCGGGCACCACCTTCGCCTACGCGGCACGCCTGAAGTATCTGCTCAATTCTCGCTTCGAGCCGGCGATCGAAGCCTTTGGCGAACCCGGGCGCATCAACCACTTCGGCACTTTCAACGAACAGGAGCACTGGGTCGGTCCTGCGTTCTACGGACAGGCTGGATTGGGCGGCTCGAAGAAGCTGCTCTATAGCGCCGCTTATCTGTTCGGCGAAACATCGAATTCCACTGACAACCGGGTGATCCTGCGCCTGGAATACGAGTTCTTCTAAACGCTTTCGGCAGTCCCCGGCTTGCCCGGGGGCGCGCTGTCCTCGAGGTGCGGCCCGGCGCCCGCAAGCTCTCCAGGGCGATTCAGCCTGTATCCCCTGCAGTACGCGGCGAAAGAACGCGTCGGCGTGGACCGCGGCGATCCAGTGCACCACCAGCACCATGCGCCGCTTGGGTTCGATCCAGATGAACGAACTGCCCGCGCCGATGGTGAAGTAATTCGTTGCCGTGAAAGAATGGGGCAGGCCTTCATATACGCATGAATAATGCAATTACGCAGGCATGGCCCCACACCTTCTCTTTGCCTTTTGATTCATCGCCGCGGTTTCGTCGAGGAATGATCCGATCTGCATTCTGGAGGTCTCTCGCCTGGGGTGCCACGGCATTCTGGTAACGCTGTCACGCGCACGAACTTGCTCGGCGTGATCCGATCCGATCGGACCATGCCGGACCACAAGAATGTGGTCAGTCCCCTGTTATCCTCACCCACATTAGATAAACGACATTTGACCGCTGCAGTCGTGCGACAGAAGCCCTGATGGCCCATCGTCGCCACCCAACGACACTTGGCGCGAAAAATTCTTTGCCTTGCGCAAGGATTCCGCAGCCGCAAAGTATCAACCGCAAGCGGCATCGCTTCCTGTTAACGCTTCCTGTTAAAGAAAAAAATCGTGCACAACAAATTTAGGTTGACCGGTATTTCGATGTTGGTTTTTCTACTCGCCGCGTGCAGCGGTGGTGGAGGCGATGCAACGACAGGGTCTTCCCCTTCCGGCACAGGGCCCCAGACGTCTGGCACACAGCCCCAGGCGTCTGGCACACAGTCCCAAGCGTCCGGCGCAGAGCCCCGTGCGTCCGCCACAGAGCCCCAGGCGTCCGTCCCACAGCCCCAGGCGTCCGTGACAGAGCCTCAAGCGTCCGTCAAAGAGCCCCAGGCGTCCGTCACACAGCCCCAAGCGTCCGTCACACAGCCCTCATCATCGCGCACAGCCTCCCCACCGCCCGGCACAGTGGAGTTCGCCACTGCGTTTTCGGACCTTTGGGAATTCAGGTCGAATCCGGATCCGGTGAACGGATTCTCCAACGATGGCATTTGGTGGGTCGAGCAAAAAACCCAGGGCCGCGCGGTCGTCGTAAACGTCGGGCGCGATGATGGGACTGGATTGCGCTTACACACGGAACCCGGGGATAACGACGTCTCCGGGAGCGGCACTCTCGAGCGCAACGATGTCGCGCTACCGTACACAACAGACGGCGTTCAAGGCCGGGAACAGTGGTGGGCGCACTCGATCCTGTTCCCCGACGACTACGCTATCCCGCCATCGGAGCTACCGACTGCCCGGGCCGTTGTTTTCGATTTCCACGACACCAGAAATCAGGGAGGACAAGCGAATTTCCATGTTGTCGTCGCGCCTGGCGGGCTCCTCACGTTCAGGGGTCATGGGGGGCCTACCGTTGTAACCGAAGACTTTGGAAGCCAGTACAGCTACGGGGCGGACATTGGCCAACTCAAGAAAAACGTCTGGTACGACTTCGTCTACCACGTGAAGTGGTCGTGGAATTCCGATGGATTCTTCCAGGCCTGGGTCAACGGCGTGCTGAAGCTGGATCACCACGGACCGACGCTCTACCAGGACTACGGCGTTTACCTCAAGCTCGCCAATTACCACACGGCATTCGGGCAAAGCAGCTCGGTGATCCACGATCGCGTGATCCGCGGGACGACCTGGCAGGTTGTTTCGTTGACCTCACTTGAAGGGGTTTACCAGTAGTTTGAAACGCGGAAGCAGCCTCTACTGAAATCGCCAAAACGTTAGGACGGATTCACAGGAAAGAGGGCCACGGCTAAGCAGGGAAGGGGTCAATGCAAAATGCAAGACCCTCCCGTTTAGTTCTGCGCTTAATAATCAGCCTCGCAAGCGCCTCGGATACGGAACACCTTTCCAAGTCGTTCAGCATGCTCTCAGTGGTGCACCTGGAAGTGGAATCCGTCCATTTCGAATATCCAAAGTTATTACTGCGTTGTTAGCCGGCTACTTCTTTGATTTCCATTTTTCCGCTTTCACGTCCACGGCCTTGGCGGTCATCGAGTACTCGATGGTCACCTTGGAGCCCACTTTAAGGTCGCCGGTGATCTTCGTATCCGGAGTCCGGGCAATCTCCCACTTCTCCTTGCCCTTCTGTACCACGATCTTGCTGTCTGACACCTCAAGCACGGGCCCAGTGACCTGGTAGGCCCAGGCAGAGCCTGCGACCGAGAGTGCAACGGCTGCGACAAAGCTGCGTATTACATTCATTAGAGTGCTCCTGTTCGTGTAGGGCGGTGAATTAAAATGAGACGGATGAAATCTATATTCCTGTCTTGGGGTCGGACCACGTTATGCCTTTGTAATTCCGGAACTACCCTGCCGGAACGCAGCACCATTTCTGCTTGGCACCACTTTTTTCGTATCGAATTGGCCCGTCCAACGATACCGGGATTGGCGCGACGCATCGCTCTAGCACTCCCTTAAAGCGTGCTTTTTGCTGCCGAAAAGACGCGTCCAAGCGCTGGAACCGCGCCCATATTACGGGCTTGTTTCTGCGGATCAGAGCGTTGCGGTGGTCCGAGCCGTATCGAGTGCGGTCAAAGCGTCGCGGTGGTCCGCCCCGTATCGATGACCCACGTGGTGGAGACCGCCATAGAGTTCGAGCCGCAGCGGACGGGACATGCAAGAAGAGTGGACTATGCAGATGCTATATTGCAAGAAGGTATCTGACCCGTACGCATGAGTCCAGGACGACGCCAGACAGATGAGTTCCCATTCCCTATGGCTGGCCGATGATTCCGCTGCGCGGGCGCCGGTGCGGCGGCTCGATCGCGACATCAGCGCAGACGTCGCGATCATCGGCGGCGGCTTCGTCGGGTTGTGGACGGCGCTCGCGCTGAAGGAACTGGAACCGGGGCTGCGCGTCGCGGTGCTGGAAGTAGGGCGCTGCGGTGGCGGGGCTTCCGGCCTGAACGGCGGCTTTGTGATGTCCTGGTGGCCGAAGATCGCCAGCCTTGTAGGCCTCTGCGGTGTTGACGATGCGCTGTGGCTCGCGGACGAAACCACGCGATCGGTGGCCGCACTCGGCCCGTTTCTCGACACGCACGGCATCGACGCGGAATACCGGCAGTCGGGCTGGCTGTGGACCGCGACCGCCGCCGCGCATCTCGGCGCCTGGGACAGCGTGGTGGAAACCGCGCAGCGCCTCGGCCGTGGCGAAGTTTTCCGGGCACTCAGCCCGGAGGACATCGCGCGCAGGACCGGCTCCGCCGCCCACCTCGCCGGCATCTGCGAACCGGTCAACGGGACCGTCCATCCCGGCAAGCTCGGGCGCGGCCTGGCGCGGATCGCCGCCGAAGCGGGCATTGAAGTCTACGAGCATTCCCGCGTCGAAACCCTGATCCGCTCGACGCCGGCGAAGCTGGTCACGCATTCCGGAACGGTCACCGCAGACCGCGTGGTGATCGCCACCAACGCCTGGGGTGCCGCGGTGCCAGAGCTGAAGCGGCACTTCGTCTGTGTGGGCAGCGCCATCGTCGTCACGCCGCCGATTCCCGGGCGCCTCGCCGAAATCGGCTGGACCGGCGGCGAGAGCATCACCGACTCGCAGGCCACGGTGGATTACTACCGGACCACCCGCGACGGGCGCATCGTGTTCGGCAAGGGCGGCGGACGGCTGTACTTCACCGGCGAGCCGGGCGCGATCGCATTCAGCGATCCGGTCGGCATCGCGGAAGCCACCGCAGATTTCCGCAGGGTCTATCCGATGCTGGCCGACGTGCCGGTCGAGCGCAGCTGGTCGGGGCCGATCGACCGCACCTACGACAGCCTGCCGCTGCTCGGCACCTTGCCCGGCGCGCCGCACGTTTGCTATGGCATCGGCTGGAGCGGCAACGGCGTCAATCCGAGCCGCGTCGGCGGCCGGATTCTCGCGAGCCTGGCGCTCGACAAACGCGACCGCTGGGCGCAGAACGGCCTGGTCAATCGCAGCGCACGGCGATTCCCGCCCGAGCCTTTGCGTTTTATCGGCGGCGCTATTGTCCGTGCCGCGATGGCGCGCAAGGACCGCAAAGAAATTGCCGGCGGGGCGGTGTCCTTGCTCGACCGGGCGCTGGCGCGTCTGGCGCCTTCCGGGCTGGAAGACAAGGCCTGATCGCAGTACCCGCCGCCGGGGATAATAAATCTGTCCCCTTTTCCCTTTTCCACTGTCCCCTTTTCCACTCTTCTTTCCGCTCTAGCTTTGCGCCGAGCGGTCCAGCCCGTCGAGAAAAGCTTGGGCCTCCTTCTCGATCGCGTCTTTGCGCGCGGGCGGCCAGTTCGACAGCGTCCGGTATGGCATCGCCATGCGCGGATTACTGCGCAGGGCCTGCTCGTTGCGGATCAAGAAAGCCCAGTATAGAAAATTCAGAGGGCAGGCGCGCGGTCCGGTTTTCTGCTTCACGTCGTAGGCACAGCTATCGCAAAAGTCCGACATGCGATCGATGTAGGCGCCGGAGGCGGCATAGGGCTTCGATGCGAGAAGTCCGCCGTCGGCAAAAACGGCCATGCCAAAGGTGTTAGGCAATTCCACCCACTCGAATGCATCGGCATAGACCGCCAGATACCACTCGTGGATTTCGCTTGGGCGCACGCCCGCAAGCAGCGCGAAGTTTCCGGTCACCATCAGTCGCTGGATATGATGAGAGTAAGCAAGGCGGCGGGTATCGCCGAGAACCTGCGCCAGACAATTCATGCTGGTAGCGCCGGTCCAGTAAAACCGTGGTAGCGCTCGCCGCGCGTCCAATGCATTGCTCCGAGCGTAGTCCGGCATGCGCAGCCAGTACACACCGCGCACATATTCACGCCAGCCCAGGATCTGGCGCACAAAGCCCTCCACCGCGTTGAGTGGCGCACGGCCTGCGTAATATTCGGCCTGCGCGCCGGTGCATACTTCGCGTGCGCCGAGCAGGCCGATATTGAGGTAAGGCGAGAGCAGCGAGTGGAAGGCAAACGGCGCGCCGGCCCGCATTGCGTCCTGATAGTCGCCGAAAAGCGGTAGCGCGTTGGCCAGGAAATCCGCAAGCGCGGCAAGCGCATCGCGCCGTGTTACTGCCCAGCCGAAGGGCTCGAGGTCGCCAAAGTGCCCGGAGAAGCGGTCGCGCACCAGGTCGAGTACCGTGCGCGTGATGGCGTCCGGGGCGAAACGCTTGCGCGCAGGCAGATCCAGACCTGCGGGCAACGGCTTGCGGTTGGCCGCATCGAAGTTCCACTGCCCGCCTGCAGGTGCGTCGTCATCCATCAGCAGCCCGCTCTCGCGCCGCAGCTCCCGATAGAAATACTCCATACGCAGGGACTGGCGGCCTTGGGCCCAACTCGCGAACCGTTCGCGCGTAGCAAAGAAGCGGTCGTCGGGGCGGATCTCGACCGGCACACCGAGCGCGCTTTCCCAACCGCGCATCATCGCCAGCACGCGATATTCACCTGGTTCGGTAACGACGACTCGTTGCGCGTTATGGCGTTTGACAGCGCGCGCCAGTTCGCCACTGAATGTTCCGGTGTTCGCGGGTGCATCGAGTGCAACGTAATCGACCCTCACGCCCTCGGCGCTCAAGCTTTCGGCGAAATGGCGCATTGCCGACAGGACGAGCGCGATTTTCTGCGGGTGGTGCGGCACGTATGTGGTTTCCTCGGCCACTTCTGCCATCAGCACCACGTCACGCTCGACGTCCACATCGGCGAGTGCGCTCAGCGAGCGCGTCAGTTGGTCGCCGAGGACAAAGCGCAGGACGGTCATGCGCTGTTACGCTTTCGCCAAATCGCCTTGCATCGATTCGAGCAGGTTTTGACCTCGTTCCATGATCTGCTCCACTTCTTTCGCCAGGCGAACTCCCGCCTGCATGCCAGGCACACCTTGTGCGGGAGGTCACCCTTACGGTAACGCGGCGGCGAACCCGGATCCGCGTTCACCAGGGCACCGGTTCGGCACGCTGATCGAGAAATTCACCGGAATGCGCTGGCACGAGCCGGTCGATGACCCCGAGCAGGCGGTGGGCTGCGAACTGCGGCGACTGGGCATCGAGTCCGCTCTTGGCGAACGGCTCGGACAAGCGCGTGTGCACGGTACCCGGATGCAAGGCCACGCAGATCGCCTCGGGCTTGCGACGCTTAAGCTCCACTGCGGCGGTGCGCACGAACTGGTTCAGCGCTGCTTTGGACGCGCGATAGCTGTACCAGCCGCCGAGGCGATTGTCGCCAATGCTGCCGATCCTTGCCGAAAGGGTGGCAAAGACCGCTTTGCCTTTGTCGGGCAACAGGGGCAGGAAATGCTTCATCAGCAGGGCCGGTCCGATGGCATTGACGGCAAA
>JBKJUC010000174.1:0-6255 GCA_046590325.1 Burkholderiales bacterium
CATCGCAAGAAAAACCGGCGCAAGCAAGACGATGACCGATAGCATGATTGATGCATTGGTGGACTCCGTCACGACGACGCTGAAAAAGGGCGAAAGCGTGACGTTGGTGGGTTTCGGTACTTTTTCGCAGGGAAAGCGCTCAGCGCGGACCGGGCGCAATCCCCAGACCGGCCTGGCAATCAAGATTCCCGCGGCAAGAACAGCCAAATTCGCGGCCGGCACAAAACTGAAGGAAGCTGTGAACGGCAGGAAGTAGTAGATTGGTACGTTCGAATGGGAGGGGCGAGAGCCCCTCTTTTTTTTACACGGGTCGGTTGATCACCCGGGGCGCGGCCCGGAAATACCGGGATGCCTGGCTCATTGCCTCCAGGCCTTGCGTCGCGACGGCGATGTACGACGGGATCCTCAACAAGTTTCGCGTTGGTGTGAAGGGCGCATCCACCATCATCAGAATCCTTCCGCGGCCCATATCGATGTCCCGTCGAGCCAGGCAGCGGACGCGCCGCGCTTCATTGCGGCCCGAGCAACAAGTCGTCAATCGTTGGTTCGGCGTTCGGTACGGCTCGCCCTTAGCCGCGTACGCGGATCAGGGTTATGCCGCAACTAAAGTCCGGGGACCCCGGATTTCCGATGCGCAATGGGCGATAATCTCACTCGAAGCTGGCCGGGCAATCGCTGTGCAATTCGCTTGCGCAGAGGAAAGTCCGGGCTCCACAGAGCAGGATGCCGGCTAACTGCCGGACGTTGTGAAGCGATGGAAAGTGGCACAGAGAATAGTCTGCCCAAGCCTCAGCAATGAGGACGGCGATGGTGAAACGGTGAGCGTCCTCCAGGACGCTGGCAGCCGCAAGGTTGTCGGGTAAGAGCCCACCGCGGACGTGGTAACACGGACGGCACGCCAAACCCCATCCGGAGCAAGACCAAATAGGGGGGCGATAGCGCTGCTCGCGCTGCTCCCGGGTAGGTCGCTCGAGCCGCCAGGCGACTGGCGGCCCAGATGAATGATTGCCGGGACTTCGAAAGAGGTCTCACAGAACCCGGCTTACAGGCCAGCTTCGCTTTCCCCTCCCCATTTCCTGGCAGGAAACAAATCGGCAGGTCCACGTGTTTCCACGCCCAATTACTCGAAAATACATGAATTAATGAATTTAGAATGTTGATATATATAAATTATATTTATTATCTTCGACATCCATGAGGAGATAACTCTAAGTCTTTGTCACGACTACAAAAAATGGCGGGTCATGCTTGACCTGCCATTTTTTTTCTACTAGAGTGGGGAAAAGTAGGTTTTAGTGGGAAAACATGGATAACTCTGCCTATATGGACGCTTAGCAAATGTTCCAGGGAGCAACAGCGCTCAGTCTGGATGCGAAGGGCCGCCTTGCGGTCCCGACCCGTCATCGGGACGAACTTCAGTCAGGGATTGCCGGTAAGCAAGTGCTTACCGCCCATCCCCATCGTTGCCTCTTGCTGTACCCGGCTGCCGCCTGGGAGCCGATCCGCGCCCGGATCATGAGTTTCTCGAGCTTCGATACACAGGCGAGTCTCTGGAAGCGTCTGCTCATCGGTTTCGCCGAAGAAATCGAGCTCGATGGTTCAGGACGGCTGTTGGTGTCGCCCGAACTGCGCAAATTCGCCGGCCTGGAGAAGCAGGCAATGATGGTCGGACAGGGCAGCCATTTCGAAATCTGGAGTCAGGAAGCCTGGGAAAAGCAGTTGGACCAGCTGGCAACGAGCACCGACAAGCTGCCGCCCGGGATGGAGAACTTTGCGCTTTGAGTTTGAGCGGAGCCCGTTTTGATTCCGCATCAAACGGTACTGCTTGAGGAGGCGGTCGAGGCCCTGCTCGTCAAGTCGGAAGGAATCTACGTGGACGCGACGTTCGGTCGTGGCGGCCACAGCCGCGAAATTCTGGCGCGGCTGGGGCCTGGCGGAAGGGTGATCGCGCTCGATCGCGATACGCAAGCCGTTGCCGCCGCCGCGCAATTGTCGGATCCGCGCTTCGCCATCGTGCACGCCGGATTCGGTGGGTTGAGGGATGCGTTGCAGCAATTGGGGGTCGGGCGCGTGAACGGGGTGTTGTTCGACCTCGGGGTTTCTTCGCCGCAGTTCGACGAGGCTGAACGGGGATTCAGCTTTCGCTTCGACGGACCGCTCGACATGCGAATGGATACGAGCAGGGGGCCGACCGCGGCGCAGTGGCTCGAACAGGCTTCTGAACAGGAAATAGGGGAGGTTATCAGACGCTATGGCGAAGAACGGTTTGCTAAACAGATTGCAAGAGCGATTGTTGCGGCTCGATCGGGCGGGCCTGTCGACCGCACACGGCAACTTGCCCAGATCGTGGCAAAAGCCGTTCCCTCGCGCGAGCCATCTCAGGACCCGGCGACGCGCACTTTCCAAGCTCTACGGATTCACATCAATAAGGAGCTTGAAGAGTTGGCGCTAGCCCTCCCCCAGTGCGTGGAAATACTCGGTGACGGAGGGCGACTGGTCGTTATCAGCTTCCATTCGCTCGAGGACCGCATCGTCAAGCAGTTCATGCGCGAGCAGGCACAACCCGGAAACCTTCCGGTGCGCCTGCCGCTGCGGGCGGATCAACTACCCAAACCGCGCTTCCGTTTAGTCGGCAAGCCGGTGTTCCCGGCCGAGGCCGAGATTGCCTCGAACCCCCGCTCGCGCAGCGCGGTGATGCGGGTCGCGGAAAGGGTGGCGGCATGAGCAGGAAGCAGGGGCCCCATTTTTTCATGGGGATGCGACCGCCCGCGATTGGCGCCAGCCACCGACAGCTCGTGGCTCGCGCACCGTTGGCGGTCGAGGAGGTGGCAGCGTGATCCGGCTCAATCTCGCGCTGGCCGGAATTCTCGTCCTGTGTGCCCTGATGCTGGTCACATCACAGCACAAGGCGCGCAAGCTCTTTGTGGAACTTCAGAAGCAACAGGAAATTGCCAAACAGTTCGAAGTCGAGTACGGGCAATTGCAGCTCGAACAGAGCACCTGGGCAATGCATTCGCGGGTAGAGAAGATCGCGGCAAACAATCTGCAGATGCGCGTGCCTCCGGTCACGCGCGTGCACCTCGTTCCTCCCCCTCCCGCGCCGTCCAAACCATGAGAGCTGCGCTGAATCCGGCCCTTGCAGTGCGCCTGCCCGTGTGGCGGGCGCGACTGCTTTTGCTGCTGGTTCTCGGCGCATTCATCGTATTGGCGGCGCGGGCTCTTTTTTTGCAGGGCCTGCATAACAATTTTCTACAGCAGAAGGGCGAAACACGCTACGCACGCGTGGTGGAGATGTCCGCGCACCGCGGCATGGTCACCGACCGCTCCGGCGAACCGCTGGCGCTCAGCACCCCGGTGGAATCGGTGTGGGCTTCGCCTTCCGGGGCCGAGCTGACTTCCGAACAGCGCGGCAAGCTGGCCCGACTGCTGGGCGTGGACGCCGGCGAAATCAAAAAGCGCCTCACTGACAAGCAGCGCGAGTTCGTTTATCTGAAGCGGCAACTGCCCCCGGAGCAGGCCGCCAAAGTCGTGCAATTGAACCTGCCGGGGATTTTCCTGCAACGTGAATATCGCCGTTACTACCCAGCGGCTGAAATCACGGCGCATGTCGTCGGCGTCACCGGAATGGATGACAACGGCCAGGAAGGCATCGAGCTTGCCTATCAGGATTGGCTGGCCGGCAAGCCGGGCAGCCGCCGTGTGATAAAGGACCGGCTTGGCCGGGTGATCGAGGACGTGGAGAGCATTCGCGCACCCCAGCAGGGACGCGAACTGGCGTTGTCGATCGATAAGCGGATCCAGTATCTCGCGTTCCGGGAATTGAAGGCGGCCATCGCCGAACACCAGGCGAAGGCCGGCAGCATCGTGGTGTTGGACGTGACGACTGGCGAAGTGCTCGCCCTGGCCAACTGGCCGAGCTACAACCCGAACAATCGCGACACGCTCAAGGCAGGGCGCACCCGCAATCGCGCTGTGGTCGACCTGTTCGAGCCCGGCTCGACGCTAAAACCCTTCACGGTGGCCGCCGCACTCGAAGCCGGACTGGTCCGCCCGGGCAGCCCCATCGATACCGAAGGCGGGCGCTATGCGGTCGGCAACCGCATCATTCGCGACGCACATCCGGAAGGAATTCTCACCGTCTCCCAGGTCATCCAGAAATCCTCCAACGTCGGCTCCGCGAAAATGGCGCTGGCGCTGGCACCGCAGAAAATGTGGTCCATATTCTCCGAGGTCGGATTCGGCACGCTGTCCAAGGTCGGATTTCCTGGTGAGGCCTCGGGACGCCTGCGTGCCTATCAGAACTGGAAACCGATCGAACAGGCGACGATGTCGTACGGTCATGGGATTTCCGTAAGCCTGCTGCAACTGGCACGCGCCTATTCGGTATTCGCCACCGACGGCGACCTCAAACCCCTCACCCTGGTCCGTCGCGACGAACCGGTCGAGGGCAAGCGGGTGGTTTCGGCGCGTACGGCGCTGGCCGTGCGCAAGATGCTGGAGACGGTGACCCAGCCCGGCGGTACCGCCACCCGCGCCCAGGTCGCCGGCTATCGGGTCGCCGGCAAGACCGGAACGGCACACAAACTCGAAGGTACGGGCTATGCGCCGGATCTCTATATCTCGTCCTTCGTGGGTTTTGCCCCTGTTTCGCAGCCACGCATAGTCATCGCCGTCATGATCGACGAGCCAGGCGGCAAGCATTATTTCGGCGGAGAAGTTGCCGCACCGATTTTCAGCAATGTGATGGCTGGCGCCCTGCGCCTGCTGGGAATTTCCCCCGACGCGTCGCTCGACAACGTGATCCCGCCGGAATCCGCGCCTCTGGTCAGGGAGGAAGTGTGAATATGAGCGCAAATTTGCCTCCGCTAGGCTCCCAAAAGCTGGCCCCGGAGCTTCTGGCCGAGCTAGGCGCAAGCGTCGGCGGGCTGGTCCTGGACAGCCGCAAAGTAAAGTCGGGCGACCTGTTCCTCGCGCTTCCTGGCGATCATGCCGACGGTCGCAGTTTCATCCCGCAGGCCATCGCGTCCGGCGCTGCGGCAGTGCTATGGGAAAGCCACGATTTCGAATGGGATGGCACTTGGCAAGTGCCGAACCTTGGCGTTTCCGGCCTGCGTGAACAGCTCGGCGCCATCGCTGACGAGTTCCACGGACATCCTTCCCGGCATCTGTGGATGGCCGGAGTTACCGGAACCAACGGCAAGACCTCATGTTCGCACTGGATCGCTCAGTCCCTATCGCGCCTGGGACGCAAGGCGGGTGTTATCGGCACGATCGGCACCGGCTTTCCGGGCGCGCTGCAGCCGGCGGCGAATACGACACCCGATGCGGTGGCACTCCATGGGCAACTGGCGGGCCTGTTAGCAGGCGGCGCCAGCGCTTGCGCGATGGAAGTTTCTTCCCATGGCATCGAGCAGGGCCGGGTCAACGGGGTGGAATTCGACGTCGCGCTGTTCACCAACCTGTCGAGGGACCACCTCGATTTCCACAAGACTATGGAGAACTACGCGGCGGCCAAAGCGAAACTCTTCCGCTGGCCGCGGCTCAAGTATGCCGTGGTGAACCTGGATGACCGATTCGGGCGCGAACTCGCGGCATCGATCGACCCCTCGTGCGTCAAGGTGCTCGGCTATGGGCTTGGACGCGGAGAAATCGCGGGACACAAGCTCGACCTGTCCACGCGAGGCCTGAAGCTGGAGATCGAAACTCCGTGGGGCGCGGCACAGCTCACCAGTCCGATGATCGGCGGCTTCAATGCCTCGAATCTTCTCGGTGTTCTCGGTGTGCTCATGAGTTCCGATATTCCTCTCCAGGATGCGGTGGAAGCGCTGGCTCAGGTGCAGCCGGTTCCCGGACGAATGCAGATGGTGCGCGAGGCGGACGCTCCGCTGGTGGTCGTGGATTATGCGCATACGCCCGACGCGCTGGAAAAAGCACTCGAATCCCTGCGCGACCTTTTGCCCCCGGGTGCGAAGCTCTACTGCGTATTCGGTTGCGGCGGCGACCGCGATCCCGGCAAGCGGCCCCTGATGGGGGAAGTTGCGACGCGGTTGGCTAATCACGCCTGGGTCACCAGCGACAATCCGCGCTCCGAGGATCCGCAAGCGATCATCCGCGACATTATTGCCGGAGCGCATCCGAACTACACGGCAGAACCGGACCGAACCGCCGCCATCTCCCGAGCGCTTTGCGAAGCGGGTGCGGACGATGTCGTGCTGCTTGCCGGCAAAGGGCACGAGACTAGTCAGGAGATCGGCG
>JBKJUC010000150.1:0-23033 GCA_046590325.1 Burkholderiales bacterium
GGCGCGCAATTCGCCGCGGTAGCCCAGACGCGAGCGCAGCAGGTAGGCAATCGAATAACCGCGCCCGTCCGTGAATTTTGGAAAGTCCACAGCCACCAGTTTCAGCACAGGGAGCCAGGGCGTAAGCGGCGCGGGTTCTTCGTTGCCTGCGAGCCATACGCCCGCGTCTCCCCGACGGGCGAGCGCATCGGCATGCTGCAGCCAGAAAGCGAAAGGGACCACGATAAGCCCGCCGGGCAGGGAGTCCGGTGCGAGCGGCGCCTCGGCGGAGAGACGCAGGACCTGCCACTCGTCAGCAACCACGGCATCATTGCGAATGATCTCAGCCATTGCTGGCAACCTTTTCCGCAGTGCCGGCGCGCAGGGGCGAACCATAGACGCCCGCCTTGAACGGCGCGATTCCCAGGCGCTCGACGGTATCAATGAAGCGCTCGTCGTCCTGCCTTTTGTCGAGATAGATGTCGATCAGGCGCGAAATCACGTCCGGCATGTCAACGGCCTTGAACGACGGGCCGATCACCTTGCCGATGGCGCTGCGGCCGCGCCCTGCTGATGAGCCGTCCGCGCCGCCGACCGAGATCTGGTACCACTCCTCGCCATCCTTGTCGACGCCGAGGATGCCGATGTGGCCGGCATGATGGTGTCCGCAGGAATTCATGCAGCCTGAAATGTTGAGGTTCAGTTCACCGATGTCATGCAGGAAATCCAGGTCATCGAATCGGAGTTGGATCGCCTCCGCGATTGGAATGGACTTCGCGTTGGCCAGCGAGCAGAAGTCACCGCCCGGACAGGCGATGATGTCGGTCAGCAGGCCAAGGTTAGGTGTTCCCAGCCCGGCCTTGCGCGCTTCTTCCCACAACGTAACCAATTGCCCGGCACGGACGTCCGGCAGGATCAGGTTCTGTTCGTGGGAAACCCGGATCTCGCCGAAGCCGAAGCGTTCCGACCAGTCGGCGACCAGATCCATCTGGTCCGCGGTGGCATCACCGGGAGCGACGCCTGTCTTCTTCAGGGACAACACCACGGATCGATACCCCGGTACACGGTGCGACTTCAGCGCGCGCTGTGTCCAGCGCTCGAAGCCGCGGTTGTCCGCGATCTGACGTTCCAGTTCGGCTTCGTCCTCCTGCGAGGGCCGATAGTCGGGCGCAGTGAAGAACGAGGCGACGCGGTCGAGTTCTTCCCGGGTCAGTGTGCCGGGACCGTCCTTGACGAACTTCCACTCCTCTTCGACCTGGCGCCCGAATTCTTCGCCGCCGAGCGCCTTGACCAGGATCTTGATGCGGGCCTTGTACATGTTGTCGCGGCGCCCGTGGCGGTTGTAGACGCGCAGGATGGCCTCGACGTAGGTCATCATGTGCTGCCACGGCAGGAAATCGCGGATCACTACGCCGACGATCGGCGTGCGTCCCATGCCGCCGCCAACGAGTACGCGGATGACCAATTCGCCTTCCGGGCTGCGGCGCAAGTACAGGCCGATGTCGTGGAATGCGGTGGCGGCACGGTCCTCTTCGGAACCGCTGATCGCGATCTTGAATTTGC
This sequence comes from Burkholderiales bacterium, assembly GCA_046590325.1. Classification (GTDB taxonomy): domain Bacteria; phylum Pseudomonadota; class Gammaproteobacteria; order Burkholderiales; family JACQAP01; genus JACQAP01. The sequence goes on from JBKJUC010000150.1 coordinate 1,543, forward strand.
GTGGCAGGAAGGCGAACTCCGGATGGAAGGTCGACCACTGACGCAGGACCTCGCTCAACGGGCGCGGGTCGACGATCTCGTCCGGGGCCACGCCGGCAAATTCGTCCGAAGTGATGTTTCGCACGCAATTGCCGCTGGTCTGGATCGCGTGCATTTCCACCGAAGCCAGGTCGGCGAGGATATCCGGGGAATCCTCAAGGCGCGGCCAGTTGTACTGGATGTTCTGCCGTGTGGAGAAATGGCCATAGCCGCGGTCATAGCGGCGCGCGATGCTGGCGAGCATGCGCAATTGTTTTGCCGAAAGCAGGCCGTAGGGTATCGCGACCCGCAGCATGGGCGCGTACCTCTGGATGTAAAGCCCGTTCTGCAGGCGCAGGGGACGAAACTCCTCTTCGCTCAGTTCGCCGGCAAGAAAACGGCGTACCTGGTCCCGATACTGGGCCACGCGCTCATCGACAATCTTGCGATCGATCTGGTCATAAACGTACATCAGTCCGCCTTTGCAATCTGTAAATGACTTACCACACCAGCTTGCCGCCGACGATGACCAGCATCGACGCCAGCACCGGGCGCAACCAGCGCTCGGCAATTCTGCCGCTCAGGTGGCTGCCGAGATAGATTCCGGGCAGCGAACCGATGAGCAGGTTCAACAAAATCTGCCAATCCACCGTGCCGATGAAGGAATGGCCGAGTCCGGCCACCGCTGTCAACGGCACCGCGTGGGCAATGTCACTACCGACGATGCGTGAAGCGGACAGGCGCGGGTATAGCCAGAACAGGGCAGCCACGCCGACCGCACCTGCTCCGACGGAACTCAGGGCCACCAGCGCGCCGATGACGGCGCCCGTTGCAACCGTAGCGCTGGCGGCGTGGCGATTGCGCCAGTCTTCCGCGCCGCTGCGCTGACCCAGCTTCTGCAGGGGCTCCTTGAAAAGGATGGCCAGCGCCGTGAGGATCAGCGCCACGCCGAGGGAGCCGGTTATCAGACCCCCTACCGGAAGGCTGTCGACACCGATGAAGTGCAGGGCGACTAGTGCGATCACTGCCGCGGGAATGCTTCCGGCCGCCATCCAGCCGATCAGTTTCCATTCGACATTGCCGCGCCGGGCATGGACCCACACGCCGGTGGCTTTGGTGAGGGAGGCATAGAGCAGATCGGTTCCCACTGCGGTCGCAGGAGAAATGCCGAAGAACATGATCAGGAGCGGCGTCATCAGCGAACCGCCGCCGACGCCGGTCAGACCTACGATGAACCCCACCAGCAAGCCAGCCAGGGCATAACTTAGTTCCATGTTTTCTCGCCCTGCGGGCCGCTGTTGCGCCCCGTCTCATCTCATGTTGTCACGATCAGGGCATGCTACAGGGGCCGTTATATTCCTAAAGAATATTCTGTTAGTATTAAATTCATATATTGCATTAGAAGGCCTTGTTTCTAAGGGAAGCCTGATATGAAACTGCAGCAATTGCGCTACATCTGCGAAGTCGCCCGCCACAACCTCAATCTCTCCAATGCAGCCGAAGCGCTGTTCACTTCCCAGCCGGGAATCAGCAAGCAGGTGCGCAGCCTGGAGGAAGAACTGGGCGTGGATATTTTCGTGCGCCATGGCAAGCGCGTGGTCGCGGTTACCGAGCCCGGCAAGGCCATTCTGGAGATTGCCCTGAGGGTGCTCAAGGACGTCGAAAACCTCAGGCAGGTCAGCGAGGAATTCACCGAAAAAGACAACGGCAGGCTGACGATCGCCACGACGCATACGCAGGCGCGTTATGCGCTCCCGCAGGTCATCCACCGCTTCACCAAGCGCTATCCGGACGTGCGCCTGTCATTGCGCCAGGGAAGCCCGACCCAGATTTCCGAGCTGGTGACCTCCGGGGAGGCGGACATCGCCATCGCCACCGAGGCGATCGAGCATTACGAAGACCTGGTCATGCTGCCAGTCTACGAATGGAATCGCTGCGTGCTGGTGCAACCGGGCCACCCGCTCCTCAAGTTGAAGAAACTCACACTCGAGGCCATGGCGGCTTTCCCGATCATCACTTACGACTTCGCCTTCACCGGACGATCCCGGATCAACCAGGCGTTCACCGACAGGGGGCTCAAGCCGAACGTCGTCCTCACCGCGATAGACGCCGACGTCATCAAGACTTACGTGGAACTGGGAATGGGCATCGGCATCGTCGCAATGATGGCCTACGACCCGAAACGCGATTCGCACCTGAGAGCAATCGATGCAAGCCACCTGTTCGAGCCGAGCACCACGCGAATAGGCATCCGCAAGAACAGCTACCTGCGCGGCTACACGTACGACTTCATCGAGATGTTCGCCCCCCACCTCAAACGCGAAACGGTGGATGCCGCGATGCACACCAAGGGCTGAAACCCGATAACCGCAAGGGCGCGAAGGCGCAAAGAAAAGCACGCAAAGGAAAGCCATTCATGTGACCGTTTTCCGTGTGCCATCGTAAGTGAACGCGACCTCGTTGCCTTTTTGCACCCGCTAGTTCTTTTCGCTTTCCTTTGCGCAACCTTCGCGTCTTTGCGCCTTTGCGGTGAAGGGTTAGACAACGCGCTTGGCGAAATCGAGAAGGCGGAACCCTAGCAGCCACAAACTGCCGAGATAGACTGCCGCGCCGAGAACCACCAGCAGCGCCAGTTTTACGATCCGCTCCATCACTCCGCCCTGCAACCAGCCGGCTTCGCTGCCCATCGCGAACCACAAGGCCAGCGCCATCATGGCAAGGGCCAGCGCGAGTTTCCCCAGGAACACAAGCCAGCCCGGTTGCGGGGTAAATATCCGCTGCTGGCGCAGCTTGTAATAGAGCAACCCGGCATTGAGGCAGGCGCCGAGCGAAATGGCGAGCGCCAAACCGGCGTGGTTCAGCCCACCCTGAAGGAAGGCGAGATTCATCAGCTGGGTGGCCACCAGTGTGATGATCCCGATTTTCACCGGCGTCTTGATGTTCTGGCGCGCATAAAAACCGGGGGCCAGCACCTTCACCAGGATCAATCCCAGCAGCCCGATGCTGTAGGCCACCAGCGCCCTGCGGGTCATCAATACGTCGGCGACTTCGAATGCGCCATGGTGGAACAGGGTCGATATCAGCGGAATTCCCAGCAAGGCCAGTGCAGCCGCGCACGGCATCGCCAGGAGGAATGTGAGCCGCAGACCCCAGTCAAGCAGGCGCGAATACTCTTCACCGGTTTTTTCTGCAAAGCTTTTGCTGAGGCTGGGCAGCAGGATGGTGCCCAGCGCAACGCCAAGCAGTCCCGTCGGCAGTTCCATCAGCCTGTCGGCGTAATACAACCACGTGACACTGCCAGTGACGAGGAACGAGGCGAAAATGGTGCTGATCAGCAGGCTGACCTGCCCGACCGACACTCCGAAGATCGCCGGACCCATAAGTTTCAGGAGCCTCCACACACCGGGATCTCCAAGTTCGATCCTGAACTTCGGAAGCATGCCGATCCGCGCGAGGAACGGCAGCAGGAACGCCAACTGCAGGATGCCGCCGACAAAGACCGCCCATGCCAGCGCCTTGATCGGCGGATCGAAATACGGAACGAGCAGGAGCGCGAATACGATGAACGAAATATTCAGCAGGGCCGGCGTGATGGCTGGGATCGAGAACCGGCTCCAGGTGTTAAGGATCCCGCCCGCGAACGAGGTCAGAGAGATGAACAGGATGTAGGGAAACGTGATCCGCAACAGTTCGACAGTGACCTGGAATTTCTCGGGGGTGGCGGCAAATCCCGGCGCGCTAATGTAAACGATCACCGGGGCAGCCAGAATTCCGATAACGGATACCAGCAGCAGGACCAGAGCGAGCAGGGTTGCCACATGATTGACGAACGCCTTGGTGTCTTGCGCCGACCGCGTGTTGCGGTACTCGCTGAGTACCGGGACGAAGGCCTGCGAGAACGCTCCCTCGGCGAATATGCGCCGCAACAGGTTGGGCAGGCGGAACGCCACCAGAAACGCATCGGTACCCGTGCTGACACCGAACTGCCGCGCGATCACGGCATCGCGGATCAGTCCGAGAATTCGCGAGAGCAGCGTCATGCTGCTGATCGCCGCCAGCGCTTTGAGCAGATTCATTGGGGATTGTTGTCCTGCGATTGCCGTTCGCGCCGGCATTGTAACCGAGGCCCGGCCACCGCCGAAGTCCCGCATCCCGGAAAAATCCATGCGTACAGGAACTTAGGCCGCGATGGTGTCCGCGCCACCCTGGCGCTCGAGTCATTGCGCAGGGTTGCAAAGTGCCTGCTGAGACAGTAACATGGCGCACTTTTTTGCAAGCCCGGTCCCGAGGAGATTCTCGCGGCAAATCAAGGAAAGCCCTAATGGCCAATATTGCATCAGCGAAGAAACGCGCCCGTCAGGCAGTCAACCGCCGCGCCCATAATGCGGGCCAGCGTACAGAAGTGCGGACCGCCATCAAAAGTGTGAAGAAGGCGATTGCCGCAGGCGACAAAAAGGCGGCGCAGGTACAGTTCCAGGCGTCCCAGAGCCTTATCGACTCGATTGCCGACAAAAAGATCGTGCACAAGAACACGGCGTCTCGACAGAAAAGCCGGCTGTCCGCGGCTATCAAGGCAATGGCCTGAGGGCCCGGACTACCGGTCAAACAAAAAGGCCCGCGCATGCGGGCCTTTTTGTTTCCTTGCGATCGGTTCAGGCGGCGTGCGCCCTGCTGAGTCGGGCTTTCGCGGTATGGCGTAGTTCCTGCCGGCCGTCCCGCAACTGCAACTCGTTGTCCCTGGCGAAGGCCATCAGGAATCCGAAAGCCTCCATGTCGATCTGTTCGAGCCTGCGATCGACCACCACGCACTTCACATCCCCGGCAATGATCGGCTTGACGTAGGGCGAGTAGGTTATCCGCTGGTCTTCGCCGAACAGCGACATGCACCCACAGAGTCGCTCGGACCAGTCGCTGGGGCGGAATACTTGCCCGGAAGTGGTCACACCGACGATCACGATTTCTGAGATGTTTCCGGCCATATGCGCAGGTTGAAAAGTTACCCGCATCTTAGCAGGTTCTTGCACTGCAGCAATATCCGCTTATAAACCGATTTACCTATTCTATTCAATTGATTTAAATCAATAAAATAATGCCGATGCGATGACTTTCCAATGCCGCCCGGGTTTATCCCGCAGTCCGGAATTTCCCGTCTCTAATCCACCCCAAGAGTCCACCCCTGGCGGACGTTGATGCCGTGTGCCCCAGTACCGGATGCCACGTTCCCGGGCCAAACCTGGCCGGTTTGATGCCATCGTCAAGAAGCGGGCGCGTCGATGCAAAGAATCCTGCCCACAGCGCCGTCCGATGCCCTTGCTAAATGCTTGCAACCCCATGCCGAATCAGATAAATAGTCATTCTGAAAACCCCATCACATTCAATAACAGGCACGGCGGCTTTTTGCCGCCGTGTTCTTTTTCGGGCCAGTCAAACGCCCGGGCGGGTGCCACGATGCAACACGTTATGAACACCTATGGGCGGCAGGCGATCGCGTTCTCGCGCGGCGAAGGATCCTGGCTGTGGGACCTTGCGGGAAAACGGTACCTGGACGGCGTCAGTGGCGTAGCCGTCAACGGACTCGGTCACGCGCATCCGCGCCTGGTCGCTGCAATAGCGGAGCAGGCCGCAAGGGCCATGCATGTGTCGAATCTTTACCAGATTCCCGAACAGGAACACCTCGCGGCGCGCCTGTGTTCGCTCTCCGCGATGGAGAACGCTTTTTTCTGCAATTCCGGCTGCGAAGCCAACGAAGCCGCGATCAAGCTGGCCCGGTTGTACGGACACCAGAAGGGCGTGGAACTACCCGTCATCGTCGTAATGGAAAAAGCCTTCCACGGCCGCACCATCGCCACCCTGTCAGCGACCGGCAGCCGCAAGGTGCAGGCCGGTTTCGAACCCCTGCTAAGCGGCTTCGTACGCGTGCCCTACAACGACCTGCCCGCGCTCGATCTGGTTGCAACCAATCCCAGCATCGTCGCCATACTGGTGGAGCCGGTTCAGGGCGAGAGCGGCATCAACATTCCCGATGACGGCTATCTCACGCATCTGCGCAAGGTTTGCGACGACAAGGGCTGGTTGCTGATGCTGGACGAAGTGCAGAGCGGCATGGCTCGCAGCGGAAAATGGTTCGCCTTCCAGCATACCGCCGCGCAACCCGATGTCATGACCCTGGCAAAGGGCCTGGGCAACGGCTTTCCGATTGGCGCCTGCCTCGCCCGCGGCGCAGCGGCGCAGGCATTCAAGCCCGGCAACCACGGCTCGACATTCGGCGGCAATCCGCTGGCATGCGTGGCCGCACTGACGACGCTCGCGATCATTGAAGACGAGAAACTGGTGGAACGCGCAGCGAAACTCGGTCAACGCATGCTTAAGGGTTTCGCGGACAAACTGGCCGGCGTGCAGGGCGTCAGGGATATCCGCGGCAAGGGACTCCTGCTTGGCATCGAGCTCGACAGACCCTGCGCCGATCTGGTCAAGCGCGGCTTCGAGGCCGGGCTGCTCATCAATGTCACCGCCGATACCGTCGTGCGCCTGCTGCCGCCGCTCAACCTCAAGGACGCCGAGGCTGAGCAGCTGGTCGAAGGCGTATCCACCCTCATACGTACGTTCCTCAACACCGCCGCAGTAGTTCAGACGCATTGAGCACGCCATGATGAGTCCCAAGCCGATCATTCCCAAGCAGGCCAATCCAGATCAGTCCTCGCCAAGGCATTTTCTGCAATTCCACGATCTCTCCCGCGCGGAGCTCGAGCACCTGTTCGAGCGCACGCGCTGGATCAAGCAGGAGTTCAAGGCCTACAAGCCCTATCACCCGCTGTTCGATCGCACGCTGGTGATGATTTTCGAAAAGCAGAGCACCCGCACCCGGTTATCGTTCGAGGCGGGCATGCACCAACTCGGCGGTGCGGCGATATTCCTCAGCACCCGGGACTCCCAACTGGGCCGCGGCGAACCGGTTGAAGATGCCGCCCAGGTGATCTCGCGCATGTGCGACATCGTCATGATCCGCACTTTCGAGCAGGAGATCATCGAGCGCTTCGCGCGGCATTCCCGGGTGCCGGTCATCAACGGACTGACCAACGAATACCATCCGTGCCAGATCCTTGCGGACATCTTCACGTATATCGAGCATCGCGGCCCGATCCAGGGCAAGACCGTGGCATGGATCGGTGATTCCAACAACGTCTGCAATACCTGGCTGCAGGCCGCCGAAGTGCTGGATTTCAATGTCCACGTCTCGACGCCGCCAGGCTACGAAGTCGAACCGGAACGCGCGGGCCTCTACGGCACCGACCACTACGAAGAATTCACCGATCCGATGGAAGCCGCGCGCGGTGCCGACCTGGTCACCACCGACGTCTGGACCAGCATGGGCTTCGAGGCTGAGAACGAGGAGCGAAAGCGCGATTTCGAGGACTGGCAGGTGGATGCGGAGATGATGAAGCTCGCCAATCGCGAGGTGCTGTTCATGCATTGCCTGCCGGCGCATCGCGGCGAGGAAGTCGCTGCGAACGTGATTGACGGCGCGCAAAGCGTAGTCTGGGACGAGGCGGAGAATAGATTGCATACCCAGAAGGCACTGATGGAGTATCTGCTGCTGGGCAAAGTGAAGTTGGTCTGATCACGCAGGAAAAATAACAGGAACGCAGCCGCCACGCCGGCTGTCGAACCGGCTAGGAACCAGGGGAAGGAACGGCTGCGGCGGCTGGTTGCTGCGGCCGAATCGACGCAATGCTTTTTCTAAGGAGTCAGACATGAGTCTCATGAACAGATTTGCACGGGCCCTCGCAATGGCCTTGATGCTGTCCTCCCTGGCCGTCTCCGCCGCCAGCGACGAGGTAAGCTGGATCGCCGACAGCAACGGATGCAAGATCGCCAACCCGTTTCCGCAGCCTGGCGAAACGGTCACCTGGAGCGGCGGCTGCAACAAGGGCCTCGCCGATGGCGACGGCGTGATGCAGTGGTTTATCGATGGCAAGCCGCTGGACCTGTACGAGGGCACGCTCAAGGACGGCTGGGCCGAGGGCAAGGGTACGCTGGTCCGCGAAGGCGGCCGCTATTCGGGCGAGTGGAAGCACAGCCTGCAGGACGGCAACGGCAGGTTCGACGCGCCCGATGGCAGCTGGTACGAGGGCCAGTGGAAGGAAGGCCAGCCCCACGGCAGCGGCCAGTACCAGACCCCCGACGGTCGCCTGATCACCGGCACCTGGGTGGATGGCGTATTCGAAGGCGATATGGAAGACGACAACAATCCAAACAAGACCTGAAAGTGCAGACATAACGTGAAGAAGAAAGCCGCAGCAAAACCGATCCGGAAAGTCGTCCTCGCCTACTCCGGAGGGCTGGACACATCGGTCATCCTCAAGTGGTTGCAGGACACCTACGACTGCGAAGTCGTAACTTTCACCGCCGACATAGGCCAGGGCGAGGAACTCGAACCTGCGCGCCGGAAAGCGAAGAAGTTCGGCGTCAAGCAGATCTACGTAGAGGACCTGCGCGAGGAGTTCGTGCGCGATTTCGTGTTTCCCATGTTTCGGGCCAATGCGCTCTACGAAGGGGAATATCTCCTCGGCACCTCCATCGCCCGCCCGCTGATCGCCAAGCACCTGGTGGAGATCGCGCGCAAGACTGGCGCCGATGCCGTTTCTCACGGCGCCACCGGCAAGGGCAACGACCAGGTGCGCTTCGAACTGGGCGCGTACGCCCTGATGCCGGACGTTAAAATCATCGCGCCCTGGCGGGAATGGGACCTGCTCTCGCGCGACAAGCTGCTGGCGTACGCCGACAAGCACGGCATCCCGGTCGACTTCAAGAAGCGCAAGGGCGGCGGTGCGCCCTACTCCATGGACGCCAACCTGCTGCACATTTCCTATGAAGGCGGCATCCTGGAGGATCCGGATTTCGAACCGGAAGATTCCATGTGGCGCATCACGGTCTCGCCGGAAAAGGCGCCGAATCGTCCCGAACACATCGAACTCGAATACCGCAGGGGCGACATCATCGCCATCAACGGCAAGAAGATGACACCGGCGCAAGTATTGACGAAACTCAACCAGATCGGCGGCAAGCACGGCATCGGCCGCCTCGACATCGTCGAAAACCGCTATGTCGGCATGAAGTCGCGCGGCTGCTACGAGACGCCCGGCGGCACCATCATGCTAAAGGCGCATCGCGCGATTGAATCCATCACGCTGGACCGCGAAGTCCTGTCGCTGAAGGATGACCTGATGCCGCGCTACGCGCGCATGATCTACAACGGCTACTGGTACAGCCCGGAGCGCGTGCTGCTGCAAAGCCTGATCGACGAATCCCAGCGGACCGTGAACGGAGTCGTGCGCCTGAAGCTCTACAAGGGCACCGTGCTGGTCGTCGGCCGCGCCTCCAAGTCGGATTCCCTGTTCGACTCGAAGATCGCGACCTTCGACGACGACGGCGGCGCCTACAACCAGGCCGACGCGGCGGGATTCATACGGCTCAACGCACTGCGCCTGCGCATCGGCGCCAAACGGCGCGGACGAAAGTAACCAGCGACAGCGGGAGGACCGGATGCCCAGCTTTGACATCATCTCCGAAGTCAACCAGGTCGAACTGAGGAACGCGCTCGACCAGACCAACAAGGAAGTCACCAACCGGTTCGACTTCAAGGGCTCCGACGCGCGTGTCGAGCACGACGACAAGACGGTCACGGTATTCGCCGACGATGAGTTCAAGCTCGGGCAGGTCTTTGACGTGCTCATTGCCAAGATGGCCAAGCGCAATGTCGACCAGCGCTGCCTGGACCGGGGTAAGGTCGAAAGGATCGCCGGCGACAAGATCAAACAGATCATCACCCTGAAGATCGGGGTGGAGCAGGAACTGGCGAAGAAAATCCAGAAAATGGTCAAGGAAAGCAAGCTCAAGGTCCAGGCCAGCATCCAGGGCGATGCCGTGCGCATTTCAGGCGCCAAGCGCGATGATTTGCAGCAGGTCATCACGATGATGAAAAAGAACGTCACCGACGTCCCGCTGCAGTTCAATAATTTCAGGGATTGAGCGTTCGCTCAATCCCCAGGCTCGAGGCCGGGCTCCAGGCACGAGGCACTAGGCACTAGGCACGAGGGGAGTTAGAACCTAGTGCCTCGCGCCTAGTGCCTCGTGCCCGGTGCGCCTGGTGCCTCGCGCCCGCCTGCCGGACAGCAGGCCTGCGCCTATCGACGCAGGCCTTGCGTCCAGCGGTCGTAAAGCCGGTCGGCGACACGGCGCATCGCCTCGAGCTTTTCCTTCGCTTTCTCTTTCATCTGCTGTTCCGACTGCACTGACGCAGTGGACTTGCTGCCCGCGATTTCTTCGGCCCCGGTCGAGCACCAGATGTCGATGAGCTGCTCGGTCATTTCGACATGGCACTGCATGCCCAGGCTCTTGCCGACGACGAAGCCCTGGTTCTCGCAGTTGCGGTTGCCCATGATGCGGACGGCGCCTTCGGGAATGGAGAAAGTTTCACCATGCCAGTGGAAGGATTCGAAGCTGCCGAGGTCCGGGCCGAGCCATTCGCGCGCAACCGGATTGTCCGCAACCTCTATCTCCCCCCAGCCGATTTCCTTGACGGGATTACGGCCGACCTTGCCGCCGAGTGCCTTTGACATCAACTGGCCGCCAAGGCAATGGCCGAGCACGGGGACGTCAGCCGCCACCCCGGCACGGATGAGTTCGACCACGCCGGGTATCCAGGGCAGATCGTCGTTGACACTCATCGGTCCACCCATGAAGACCAGGCCGCTAAAGGCATCCGGATCGACGGGAACAGGTTCGCCCGCATCGAGCGCAATGAGGCGCCACGGAATGCCGCGCGCGTCGAGATACGTGGCAAAATAGCCCGGCCCTTCCGTGGGCGAGTGGCGAAAAATCGCGACAGGTTTCATTCGTACGGAGAATTCATGCGGTCGGTGACGGCAAATATTACTGCAGTTCTGCTGACGTTTCTAACTCTGTCGGCCTCCGCACTTGCGCTGGAAGTTAGCGTCGTAGCGCTGTTCGCGGACAAGGCCATGCTTTCGATCGACAAGGACAAGCCACGCACCCTGCGCGCCGGCGAGACCTACAACGGGGTCACACTGATCAGCGCGGACAGTGAAGCCGCGGTCATTTCCATCAAGGGTAAGAAGCAGCGCCTGAAGATCGGCGAGGGCGCCTACAGCACGGCGACGATAAGCACGGGCCGCTCGACTACGACCCTGACTGCGGACCGCGCCGGTCATTACTTCACGACCGGCACGATCAACGGGGCAAGCATGCGCTTCTTCGTGGATACGGGTGCCACCATGGTTTCGATGAGCATAGATGACGCGCGCCGCGCCGGCGTGAACTATCTCGCCGGCACGCGCAGTTACTCGCAGACAGCCAACGGCGTGGTGCCGGTATACCGGGTGAAGCTCAATAGCGTAAAAGTCGGTGACATCGCCCTTACCAACGTCGACGGACTGGTCCACGAGAGCGCGTCGCTTCCGGTCGTGTTGCTGGGCATGAGTTTTCTCGGCCAGCTTGAGATGCGCAACGCTGGCGACAGCCTGACACTCACCAAACGCTACTAGCGCCGCAGTCGCAGATCTTATCGCGTTTCACCCTCACAACCACAACAGTCCACGGAGGACGCATGCTTCACGAACTTCGCATCTACCACGCAATCCCGGGCAAGCTGCCGGCGCTGCACGCGCGATTCCAGAACCACACGCTTAAAATCTGGGAGCGTTTCGGCATCCGCCAGGCAGGATTCTGGACACCGCTCATCGGCGACAGTAACAACGACCTGTACTACTTCCTGGAGTGGGAGAACCTGGCCGAACGCGACCAGAAGTGGAATGCCTTCGCCACCAATCCCGAATGGATCGCGATCCGCAATGAAACGGAGAAGGAAGGCCCGCTGGTGGGTCACATCACCAACATGATCCTTACCCCAACGGCGTACTCCAGGATCAAGTAACACCAATACGTCGGATTCCAGCGGGGCCAGGTCCCAGTCGGGGCCCGCGTCCTGCATGGATCCCTCGATGAAGCGCCCGCAATGAGTCGCCATGGCACGGCCATGGAACCTGCCGGGCGATTCTATCTGGCGCCATCGACGGAGATTTAGTGATACCGGCTGGCGGAAACAGCCTTTTTCCGCGTAAAATTGCCGTCCCCAAAAGTACCTGGCTAATCCGGCCATCATGGACGACAAACTCGTATACAACCTCAATGTCGCCGCACAGGACGTGCTGCTGACGCCCGCGGAAGTGAAACGCCGCGTGCCTTTGACCGAACGCGCGGAACGCACCGTGCTGGAGGGCCGGCATGCGCTGGAGCGCATCCTCGACCGCCGCGATCATCGGCTCATGGTCGTCGTCGGGCCATGCTCCATTCACGATCCGGCTGCAGCCATGGACTATGCGCAACGGCTCAAGAAAGTAGCCGACGAGGTCGCGGACACCCTGTTCGTGGTCATGCGGGTGTATTTCGAGAAGCCGCGCACGACGACCGGCTGGAAAGGCCTGATCAACGATCCGCACATGGACGATTCATTTGACATCGAGCGAGGCCTGCAACTGGCGCGCCAGGTCCTGTCCGACATTAATGAGCTGGGGCTGCCGGCCGGCACGGAAGCGCTGGATCCGATCAGCCCGCAATACATGGGCGACCTGGTGACCTGGAGCGCGATCGGCGCCCGCACCACCGAATCGCAAACCCATCGCGAAATGGCGAGCGGCCTGTCGACGCCGGTTGGATTCAAGAACGGCACCGACGGCGGCCTGCAGGTGGCGATCAATGCCCTTCTGTCGGTATCGCGGCCGCACAGTTTCCTCGGCATCGACCAGGGCGGCCAGGTTTCGGTCATCCGCACCAGGGGCAACCGTTACGGGCACATCGTGCTCAGGGGCGGCTCGAAAGGGCCGAACTACGATTCGGTGACCATGGCCGTGGTCGAGAAGGAACTGACCAAGAACAAGCTGCCGGCCAACATCGTCGTCGACTGCAGCCATGCGAACTCGAACAAGGACCACAACCTGCAGCCCCTGGTGATGGGCGATTGCGCGCACCAGATCGTGGACGGCAACCAGTCCATCGTCGGCGTGATGCTGGAGAGCAACATCAACGGCGGCAACCAGTCGATACCTTCCGACCCGAGGCAGCTTAAATACGGCGTTTCGGTGACCGATGCCTGCATCGACTGGACCACCACCGAAAAACTGCTGCGGGACAGCCGCAACAAATTGAAGGACGTGCTGCCGAAACGCGTGCCGAAGCTGGCGGACGTTATCGCGCTCAAGCGATGAAGCAACTGGCGCAAAAAAAAGGGCGGCCACCTGGCCGCCCTTTCTTTTTTCCGCATGCCGCGTCATCTGCGCTTGGCCGGTGCGCGCTTTCCAGCGGCGCGGACTTTTCCATGGATGCCCCGAGCGCGGGACTTCCGCGACCACACCGTCCGGACGGCGGTAACCCCTGCATCGAGTACTAGCGCATGACAAACGGATTACCCGTCTTGACCCCGGTATTGATCCAGACGCTTTTCATCTGCAGGTATTCGTAGATCGCGTTCTGGCCGTTCTCCCTGCCCATGCCGCTGTCCTTGTAGCCGCCGAACGGCGACATGAAGCTGACAGCGCGATAGGTGTTGACCCAGACGGTGCCCGCCTTGATGCGCTCGGACATGCGGATCGCGCGGCCCATGTCGCTGGTCCACACGCCCGATCCCAGGCCGAAGCGCACGTCGTTCGCGATGCGCACCGCGTCCTCCTCGTCCTTGAAGGGAATGATCGACAGCACCGGACCGAACACTTCCTCCTGCGCGATGCGCATCTTGTTGTCGACGCCGGTGAAAATCGTGGGCTCGACAAACCAGCCCTTGCCGCACTCCGGACGCGTTGCCGCGCCGCCGCCCATGCGCAGCTTCGCGCCTTCGTTTTTTGCGACATCGATGTACGACAGCACTTTCTGGTACTGCGGCTGCGTAGTGATCGGCCCGACCTGTGTTTCCAGGCTCATGGGATTGCCCATTTTCGCGGTCTTCGCCAGCGCCAGCAGCTTTTCCACGAATTTGTCGTGAATGGATTCCTGCAGCAGCAGGCGCGATCCGGCGATGCAAGTCTGGCCTGTTGCGGCGAAGATGCCCGAGACCGCGCCGTTGACCGCATCTTCCAGCACGGCATCCTCGAACACGATGTTCGGCGATTTGCCGCCAAGTTCGAGGCCGACCTTCTTGAATCCGCGCGCCGCGGTTTCCGCAATGATGCGGCCTGTCGCATCGGAACCCGTGAAGGTGATTTTCGCAGTCAGCGGATGCTCCACCAGCGGCATGCCGGCTTCCTTGCCGTAGCCCGTCACGACGTTGACGACGCCGGCGGGAAAACCGGCCTGCTCGACCAGCTTGACGAACTCGAGGGCCGAAGCCGAAGTGAATTCCGACGGCTTGATCACCACCGTATTGCCCGCGGCGAGCGCCGGTGCCAGCTTCCACGCGGTGAGCATCAGCGGCGAATTCCAGGGGGTAATCGCCACCACCACGCCGAGCGGCTCATAGCGCGTGAAATTGAAATAGCCTTTCTTGTCGAGCGGAATCACCGCGCCCTGCACTTTGTCTGCCATGCCGCCGAAGTAGTAATACCACTGCGGCACATAATTGAGCTGTCCAGCCATTTCCGCGATCAGCTTGCCGTTGTCGCGGACTTCGATCTCTGCGAGGTGCTGCGCGTTCTGGGCGACCAGGTCGCCCAGCTTGCGCAGCAGCGCGCCACGCTGCGTCGCCGTCATTTGCGGCCAGGGACCGTCGGTAAACGCGGCATGGGCCGTTTTCACGGCATGGTCGGCGTCTGCGGCATTGCCGCGTGGGATCATGGCCCAGGGTTCGCCTGTGAAGGGGTTATAGCTTTCGAACCATTCACCGGAAGAGGGCGCGACCCATTCGCCGCCGATGTACATCTGGTACTTTTGCATTCCGAACTCCTTCATTTGAGGCGCGAGGCGCTAGGCACGAGGCACCAGGCGGTCACGCCTGTAGAAATTATTTAACTCTCGTGCCTGGTGCCTCGCGCCTCGCGCCTCGTGCCTGGTCCATGGCGATTCATCGGATCGCTATGGGCGCAACCGTCGAACCCGTACCGCCCTTGATTTTCAGCGGCTGCACGACGAAGGCGAATTCATGAACGTTCTTCGCCGCCAGCTCGTCGAGCTTCATGTTTTCGAGCAGGAAAATCCCGTACACCGACAGCGCCAGCTGATGGATCGGCAGGCTGATGTTCTTGTCGGGATTCGGCGCGACTTCAACCGGGAAATTGTCGGAACCGAACAGCAACGGATCCTGTTTCGCCAGCCATTCCGCCGCTGCAACGCCGATACCCGGACATCCGCTGTTGTACTTCGCGTTGTCCACGCCCCACAGCTTGCCCCAACCCGTATGGATCAGCACAGCGTCGCCCTTCTTTAGCGTGGTCGCCTGCTTCTTCAGTGCCAACTGCAGGTCCTCGACCGTGATCTCGTAACTGATCGGCAGCATGTCTACGCCCTTTGCCGCGGCAACGTCGATCAGGACGCCACGGGCATAGATGGCCCCGATCTTGTCAACGCCCAGCTTGGTGAAGCCATTGCGGCTGGTGATCTGGTCGGTTTCGAAACAGTTGTAGTGTTTGTTGTCGATGCTCTGGTGGGAGAACATGTCGAACTGGGTGCCGACCTGGCCGATTTCGGCGATTACCAGTTCCTCGTTGGTGTAGCGCTTGTTGCTGCCCGCCGGGCCACCGGTGCGCTTGGTATGGATGTCGAAGCGCCGCGTTCCGAAAAACGGCATGTCCATGGCCAGCACCCGGCCGAGCTCGATCACCTCGCCGCTGCGGATCAACTTCGTTGCGGCGAGCACGGACTCGGCCGTGACCAGGTTCGCCGCGCCGCGCTCGTCCGCAGCGCCCCATTTGGACGGACAGCGTGCCTCCGGTGCCGGCGGGGTCCAGCTCTGTGCGCCGGCCGCGGCTACATGCAGGCCGCAAGCTGCGGCCAGACCGGCGATCAGCATTCGCTTGTTCATAGGTTCTCCTCCTGTATTGTTGTTGTGTTGTTGGCTCGGGTGTAGGCCTAGCTTACCGCAGCGGCGCTTTTCAGTGTTCGGGTGCTGATCATCAGCCAGCCGAAAGCCAGGAGCTGAAGGACCAGCAGCAGCGCGAATGCCGCCCGGTAGCCGTCAGGATGGTAGTGCCCGGATGCGCCGGGCCAGAGCCCGACGACCGCGCCGAACAACCACTGAAAAGCGAATGCGGACGAGAACACGATGAGGTTGAGCGCCGTATTCGCGCGCCCGGTCATGCTCACGGGGAACGCCTGCGACAGGATCGTAAACGACAGGCTGCTGGCGGTGCCGAACAGGCCGAATGCCGCCCACAAGATGCCGGCACCCGTCGTCACGCCCAGCGCAAGCAGCACCTGCACCGCAATGAACAGCGCCGTTCCGGTCTTGAACAAGGTCAGCGTGCTGATTCCGTGCCGCGCCAGTTTGAACGCGGCCAGGCCCCAGCCGAGGAAGCCGATCATCGTGGCCGCGGCCAGCGCCAGCAGGTGTCCGGCGACGGCATCCCGATCAAGTCCGGCCACATCCATCAGCCAGGGTCCGGCCCAGAGGCCCTGCACCGCCATGTTGATGGCTTGGAACACGGCGGACGCCGCCGCGATGCGCCAGAACACTGCGGACCGGAATACCCGCCCCACTCCACCCAGTTGCTCGCTCCAGGTTTCCTGGCGCCGTGTGGTCTCGCGTTCCGGCACCACGAAGTAAAGCGCCAGCGCCGCCGCCAGCGTGAGCAGGGAGGCAATCCTGAACACACCACGCCAGTCGGTGATACCCAGCAAAATTTCCACCGGAACCGTCGCCGCCATCGCGCCCAACCCGCCCACGAACAGGATGCGGCCGGTGATCGCCGGCAGGCGCTCCATCGGGAACCAGATGGTGAATACCTTGATGCTCGACATCAGTCCCGCGGATACGCCAAGGCCGATCAGCGCCCGTCCAGCCAGCAGGGTCGCGAAATTCTGGCTGAGGGAAAAAACCAGCGCACCCGCGGCGGCGAGCACGAACAGCGCGGCATTGACCCGGCGCGGACCGAAGCGGTCGAGCAGGATGCCGACCGGGATCTGGAAGCAGGCAAATGCAAGAAAGTAGGCACTGGTCAGCAGGCCCAGTTCGGCGGCGGAAAGCGAGAAGCCCGCGATCAGGTCCGGCGAGATGACCGCATTGATGCTGCGATAGACATAGGACAGGAAATAGGCGAAAGCGAACGGCAGTACGACCGACACTGCGGTTCGGGCCGGCAGTCCGGCCTGTGCGCCGGCATCCGCGCTCACCGGATCCGCCGGATCTTGACCTTGTTGTAGCCGAGAAGAGAATTTAGGATGAAGCTGAACACCGACACGAACAGCGCCACGAAGAAGCCCGCCCAGAATCCCGATACCACTAATCCCGGCACCAGCCACGCCACCAGCAACAGCATCAAAGCGTTGATCACCAGCACGAAAATTCCCAGTGTCACAATCGACAGCGGGAGCGTCAGGATCAGCAGCAGCGGCTTGACGAAGGTATTGACGATGCCCAGCACCAGACCAGCAATGAACAACGACTGCACGGTCTGAAAAGCAATACCGTCAAAGAGGTCGTCGGCGACCCACAGCGACAAGGTATTGACGCCCCAGAAAATCAGGAAGCGCAGGACGGGATTCGTAATCATCCTTCGATGTTAGCACGCGCCGCATTAGCGACGCGTGCAGGGCCGAGGGCCGCGCTACGAGGGCCGAGTAAGTGCATCAAGCTTTTTCTCGGCCCGCGGCCCCTGCGTGATGGACGACAGTCCGGAATACCCGTAAGGGTGTACCGCGGCCCCCACACCTTTCGTTCCTGTAAACTTCGCCCCTTTTCTTCACACCCCACGCATGTCGATACAATCGCAAACCTTGCCCCGTTCGATGTGGGCGCTGGTCATTACGCTGACTCTCGGCTGGGGGTTGAATTGGCCGATGATGAAGCTGGCGCTGGCGGAAATTCCGGTGTGGACGTTCCGTGGCAGTTGCACGGCGACCGGCGCGATCGGCCTGTTCCTGATTGCGTACTTCAGCGGCCACACCATCCGCGTCCCCAAGGGGCACTGGCGAATGCTCGCCCTCACCTCGTTCTGCAACGTGACGCTGTGGAACGTGTTCATCGGCTACGGACTGACCATGCTGCCCTCGGGACGCACTGCCATCATCGCCTACACCATGCCACTTTGGACGGTGCTGCTTTCGCGATGGGTGCTGCACGAGCGGCTGACGACGCGGCGCCTCTTCGGGGTCGCGCTGGGCATGGCGGGCATGATCCTCCTGATCGGCAGCGAACTCGCAGTCGTGAAGGCGGCCCCTCTCGGGGCCGCGCTGGTGCTGGGCGGTGCTTTTGCCTGGGCGCTCGGTACCGTGCTGATGCGCCGCTATCCGGTCAAGCTGCCCACCACGTCGTTGACCGCATGGCAGTTGCTGGTCGGCGGCCTGCCCATCATGATCGGCGCGCTTTTCATCGACTGGGGCACCTGGCAGCCCATCGGCGGCAAGGCGACAATGGGACTGGTCTACAACATGCTGTTCGTTTTCATCTTCTGCTATTGGGCCTGGTTCCGCATCGCCACCAGCGCGCCCCCGACCGTGGCCGCGCTGTCGACGCTGATGATTCCCGTGGTCGGCGTCTTCAGCGGCATCTGGCTGCTTGGGGAGAGCCCGCACTGGCAGGAATACGCGGCCATGGCGCTGGTGATTGCATCGCTCGCCACGGTCCTTATTCCGCCGAGACGGACGGCCTGAAAAACTTTGCCTCAAATCACGCTGCATTCTGCCCTTAGCAGGAGGTGGCGGCGGAACGTTGCGGCGCTGTGGCCTGAAAGGACGCTGTGGCCTAAAAGTTGCTAACCTACTGGTACACCATGAGAATCCGCCCCATCCTCTTACTGGTTTCGGCGCTATTTGCCGGAATTGCGCACGCAGACATCTTCCGTTACGTAGATGCCGACGGCACTGTGCACTTCACCAACGTGCCAAATGACAGCCGTTACAAGGTTTACCTGAAGGAGAAGAAGAAGCCCGATCCGGTGACCGACACCCTGGCTTCGGAGATCCGCCACTACGATCCGAAGGACCGCGCCCGATACGCGAAGCACATCCAGGACGCCGCGAGGGCCAACAAGCTGGAACCGGCGTTGATCCATGCCGTCATCTCGGCGGAATCGGGCTACAACCCCTTCGCACGCTCACCCAAGGGCGCGGCGGGCCTGATGCAATTAATGCCGGCAACCGCCAAACGCTACGGCGTGACCAACCGCCTCGATCCGGCCCAGAACATCCAGGGTGGCGCACGCTACCTGCGCGACCTGGTGCGCATGTTCAACAACGACCTGCACCTGGCGGTCGCCGCCTACAACGCCGGCGAGAACGCCGTCGTGAAATACGGCAACCGCATCCCGCCCTACTCCGAAACCATGACCTACGTGCCGCGGGTCATGACCTACTACAAGAAATACCGCACTCCGCTCTGATCCGCTGTCAGTTGATTTTTCCGGTAGCGGGCGCCGCGGCAGGGAAAGCTGGGTTCTGCGTCTCGGGCGGACGATAAACGAACTTCCAGTCGCTGTAGTGCTCTGCCCCCTCGAAGTCTTCGTAAATCTGCCCAAAGCCTGCCTGCTTGAACGGCCGCATTTCCGACAGGCTGTGCACCCCGACGATCCCGCCCTGCGGACCCCTTACCAGACCCCACTCCAGCTCGCCCGTTAATGGATCGCGATACACCCGCCGCAGGTAGCGCTGCGTGTTCGGATAGCGGCGGTCGAGCAGCAGGTCTTCCAGAGTCCGCGGGAACTGCTTCGTGCCCGGCGTACGCTCGTAATACAGCCCGATCGCGCGGCGAATCTGGTCGCCGGCAAACAGCAGCTCGCGCTCCTTCGCCCGCCCGGCGTCGGTATGCCAGACCACGCCAGTTCCGGCCAGCGCCACACCCATCAGCGCGATCAGGATCAGCAGGCCGATGTAGGTGAAGCCGTGATTGGTAACTGGTAAATGGTGATTGGATAATTCCTGTTCACCTTGGTGGATTTTAATTGTTTTGCCAATCACCATTTACCAATCACCAATCACTGAACTTGCTGCCATCGAGCGCTGTTCCCGGCGCTCCGCTCCTTACGTCGTAAACATTGCCGATGCCGGCGGTTTCGGGCGCCGCCGTGACCCAGGTCTGCGGACTTTCGGTGATCGGATCGGGAGGGATCTTCCGCAGGTATTTCCTGCTGACCAGATCGTCCAGCACGTCGGGATAGCGGCTGCGGTCGCCATAGAACTTGTCGATCGCATCGCGCATCTGTGCAAGGTTTTGCTTCAGCACCGCCTCGCGCGCCTTGTCGGTACTGTGGAAATAGCGCGGCACCGCGATGGACATGAGCAGCGCGATGATGGACATGACGACAAGCAGTTCAACGAGCGTGAAACCAGTGGACAGTGAACGGTGAACAGCGAACGGTAAATGGCGAACAGTCAACAATGAGGGGGGAGGGAACTCTTGCTTCGTATGCGAAGCAACGCGAACCGGATGGTTCCGCCGGACTACCGTTCGCTGTTCACCGTTCACTGTTCACCAGTCCCTAAAGGGCACGCCGTTCAAACCCTTCCCTTGCGCCAGGGAATACACATCGAACACGTCCTCGCCTTCGCGAGGATCGTCGGGCGGGCTGGCGTAGGAGCGCTTGCCCCAGGTTTCGGCGGCGGGCAGGTCGGCGGGAGCGAAAGGATCGCGCGGCAGGCGGCGCAGCAGGTAGATGGCTTTTTTCTGGGGCGTCTTGATGTCCTCGACGCCGGCAGCCAGAACATCGAGCGTGGGCGGGTAGCCCGACTCGTCCGCCTTGCGGGCGACGCGACCCTCGTCCGCCGCCTGCTTGTAGGCGTCGATGGCTTCGCGGATCTGGCGCAACGCCGTGCGCAGTTCCTGCTCCTTACCGCGCTGGACCACGATCTGCGTGAGCGGCAACGCGACTGAGGCCAGGATCGCGACAATCGCAACGGTAATAATCAGCTCGATGAGCGTGAACGCCCGTGAGGGCCGCGGGCCGTGGGCCGCGGGCCGAGTAACAGCCCAATGCATTCGTGCGCTTTTCACTCGCACCCCGGCCCGCGGCCCGCGGCTCTGCATTTCATTACCGTTCCTCCGGCAGCGGGACCGGTGCGACTTCCTGATCTGGACGCACCGGAAGCGGTATTGGTGCCGGCGGCACCGCCGAGGGAACCGGAACGTTGACCGGTTGTGCAGCCGCCCCCGGGACATCGGCCGATCTCAGGCCGAGCGATCCGCCGCCGATGGACGCGTCGGTCCCTGACATGAACTCCAGCGTGGTGGCGCCCGGCCGCTCCAGGTTCCGCACCACATACGGCGTAATGAGGAGCACGATCTCGGTCTTGTTGCGTTCGTCTTTATGGCTGCCGAAGAG
>JBKJUC010000222.1:0-4848 GCA_046590325.1 Burkholderiales bacterium
AAAAACCCGCTTGAGCTGTTGCCAAGCGGGTTCGGATTTCCGACACGCTTTAGCAGCATTTATTACGCGCCCGCAAGCTGTTCTCAAATCGGCGCGAAGTGCATAAGCTACGCCCGGCGCATGCGGCTGTCAACCGCGCACGGGCGAGCCACGGTAAGCTTATTCTGCGGTGGCCAGGTTAAGATCCAGCTGGGTGATGTTCGAATCCTGCCCACCGGAAAGTTCTCCGTCGTTGCGCTGCGCTTCCACGCCGGCCAGGTATTCGGGCGTTATGTCCCCAGTGACGTACACGCCGTTGAAGCAGGAGGTCTCGAAGGCGGAAACGCCCGGACTCACCGACTTCACATCCTCAACCAGCGCATCGAGATCCTGGTAGATTAGCCTGTCCGCGCCGATCTCACGCGCGATCTCTTCATCGGTGCGGCCGGTGGCGATCAGTTCGCGTGAGGTCGGCATGTCGATGCCATACACATTCGGGTACCGGACCGGCGGCGCGGCCGAAGCGAAATACACCTTGCGCGCACCCGCGTCGCGGGCCATTTGCACGATCTCCCGGCTGGTGGTTCCGCGCACGATCGAGTCGTCCACCAGCAGCACGTTCCTGTCCTTGAACTCCATGCCGATCGCATTGAGCTTCTGGCGTACTGATTTCTTGCGCACTTCCTGTCCCGGCATGATGAAGGTACGGCCGATATAGCGGTTCTTGATGAAACCTTCGCGATACGGCTTTCCCAGCTTTTCCGCGAGCTCCATAGCCGAAGGCCGGCTCGAGTCGGGAATCGGGATCACCACATCGATTTCCAGGTCGCGGTGCTCGCGCTTGATCTTTTCGGCGAGGCTGGCGCCCATGCGCATGCGCGTCTCGTATACGGAGATGCCGTCGATCACGGAGTCCGGTCGCGCAAGATAGACGAACTCGAAAATGCAGGGATTGAGCTGCGGGTTCATGGCGCACTGCCTGCTGTAGAAGCTGCCTTCGAAGTCGATGAATATCGCTTCGCCGGGCGCCACGTCGCGCACCAGTTCGAATCCCAGGGTATCGAGGGTCACGCTCTCGGAGGCAACCAGGTATTCCGGGCCCTGCTCCGTCTGTGCCATGCCAACCACCAGGGGCCGGATGCCGAACGGATCACGGAACGCCAGCAAGCCGTAACCAGCTATCATCGCCACCACTGCATAGGCGCCGCGGCAACGGCGATGCACACCTGACACCGCCTGGAAAATTGTGGGCGGGTCGAGCTGGTAGCCATTGGCCGCCTCCTGCAGTTCGTGCGCGAGCACGTTGAGTAGAACTTCCGAATCGGAATTGGTGTTCACGTGACGCAAGTCCTGACGGAACATCTCGCGCTTCAACTGCTCGGAATTGGTGAGGTTGCCGTTGTGGCCGAGGACAATGCCAAACGGCGAGTTGACGTAGAGCGGCTGGGCTTCAGCGAAGGAGGTGGCGGATCCGGCGGTGGGGTAGCGGCAGTGGGCTATGCCCATGTTGCCGCCGAGCTGGCGCATGTCGCGGGTGCGGAACACATCGCGCACCAGGCCGCCACCTTTGTGCATGTGGAACTTACTGCCATCGGCTGTGACGATGCCTGCCGCGTCCTGGCCCCTGTGCTGCAGCACCAGCAGTCCGTCGTAAAGCAGCTGGTTGACCG
The DNA here is from genome assembly GCA_046590325.1 of Burkholderiales bacterium. Taxonomy (GTDB): domain Bacteria; phylum Pseudomonadota; class Gammaproteobacteria; order Burkholderiales; family JACQAP01; genus JACQAP01. The sequence continues at coordinate 1,650 of JBKJUC010000222.1, forward strand.
GAGTTTTGGCGACAACGCCGAGGATTCCACACATGTCTCAGGCCTCCATGCCCAGAATGACCGGGCCGGTCACATCGGGGGTTTTACAGTCGCAAGTATAGTCGAAAGCAGTCATTCGAAACTCACCCGTCGGCCCACTTCCACCGGGAACCAGGGCCTCACCCAGAGCGCCACCACTTCCAGGGGCCTCGACAACAGTGCACCCCGCCAGTACGGTTCGCGCGGCGCGGTGGTCATGCCACCGACCAGAACCAGGATGACGACAATGACCACTCCACGCACCAGTCCGAAGAACGCGCCAAGCGTGCGGTCCGAAGTCTTCAAGCCGGCAACCTTTACCAGATGCACCATGAGCAGCGTGATCAGACTGAACACCAGCAGGCCCAGAACCATCAGGCCCACGAACCCGATCACCAGCCGCAACCCCGGATTCGAGATCGAAGCCGGAAGCCAACCGGCCACGATTGCGGCAAATTCCTTGGAGATCCAGAAGGCGCCCAGCCACGAAACCAGCGAAAACACCTCACGGACCATACCCCTCCACGCTGCCAGGCCCACCGAAGCAGCCAGGATTGCAATAACGGCGAGATCGAACAGGGTCATCGACCCGCGATCGACCGTAAGGTACTACGACAGTTAGCGGCGGCGGTCCGGATTTTCAAGCTCGATCGCCCCCGGCCGCTTTGGTTCAATCGCCCTGTCGGACAACCGTGGCGTCGCCGATGATCAGCTTGCGCACCTTGAGCTGGTCACGCGCCTTGTCGGCGGCCTCGCGCGATGCGTAAGGCCCCACGCGCACCCGGGTGCGGTCGCCGCCAGGACTCTTTATCAGCTCGGTATAGGCTTTGAACTTGTTCTCCTGCAGCTTCTTCTGCAAAGCCTTGGCGTTGGAGGCGTTGGAGAACGCCCCCAGTTGCACTACGTAGCCCTCCCCTGAAGGGGAGGTAACCGGATGCGGCGTGGTTCTGGGGCCGGGCTTCGGGTCGGCCTCCGCCCTGGGCGGCTTGATTTGCGTTGCCTGCGGTTCGGCTTTCGGTGCGGAAGCCGCGGGCGCTCCCGGCTGGACCGGTTCTGCCGCGGAGGGTTCGGAAGGCGGCGGCAGAGCGTTCGGCATCCCGGCAATCGGCGCCGGGGACGCGGGCGCCGGTGCGGGAGTTTCGGGAGCCGGGATCTGCGGGATGGTGATCGCGATATCCTGGTTCAGCGGTTGCGGCTCGCTGTCGAGGAACATTGGCAGGAACACCACGACCAGCAGGACCAGGGCAATCGCCCCCACGAGTCGCCGGCGCGCACGCTTCTTGAGTTGCAGTTCTTCGTCGCTGATCGCTTTCGCCATTATTTTATTTTGTGGAGCCGTGAGTTTCGTGAAGCCGTGGATTTTGTGAAGCCGTGACCGGCCTCAACCTCGAGCCTGCAGCACCGCGCCCACTGTGTAAAAGGAGCCGAACACCAAAATTTTATCATTTTGTCCGGCCGACCTGATGGCTTGCCGGTACGCCTGCTCCGGCGTGTCGAACTTCGTGACCGGCGCGCTCACTCCCGCCGACTCCAGCGCATGCGCAATCCGGCCAGCGTCCGCGCCCCTGGGAGTATCCAGCCCGGCGATCAGCCATTCGTCGATCTGCCCCTGGATCGCTGCCACGACTCCTTCGATATCCTTATCCTTGAGCATGGCAAAGACCGCAAGGGTGCGCCCCCCTTTGGGCAGGACACTCAGGCTCGCCGCGATGCCCCGTGCAGCGTGGGGGTTGTGGCCGACATCGAGGATGGTGAGCGGCCGTCCCGGCAGAACCTGGAAACGGCCGGGCAGATCGACTTCCAGCAAGCCGCGGCGAATCGCCCCCATGTCGACCGGAAGCACGTCCTTGAGCTGGTCGAGCGCCTCCAGCGCGGTGGCCGCGTTGCCCAGCTGACAAGCCCCCCGCAAGGCGGGATGCGGTAGCGACGATCTTTTCCCCGTATGCGACCAGAATCGCCATTGGCCGGCCTCTGCATTGAATCCGTAGTCGCGCCCGAGCAGATGCAGCGGCGCACCGATGGATTGCGCGTATTCAACCAGTGTGGGAGGCGGGTCTTCATCGCCGCAGATTGCCGGCGTGCCTGGACGGAAGATGCCTGCCTTCTCGAAGCCGATGCTGTTGCGGTCGTTGCCCAGATATTCCATGTGATCGAGGTCCACGCTGGTGACGACGGCGCAGGCGGAGTCGAAAGCGTTGACTGCGTCGAGGCGGCCACCAAGCCCCACCTCCAGAATCGCCACATCCACTTTCTCGAGCGCGAAGATGTCGACGGCCGCAAGCGTACCGAACTCGAAATAGGTCAGCAGGACCTCGCCGCGTGTGGCGTCGATACGCCGAAACGATTGCACCAGGGCGTCATCGGTCACCTCGTAGCGAGCGACACGAACCCGTTCGTTGTAGCGCAGCAGGTGCGGAGAGGTGTAGAGCCCGACTTTATAGCCGGCGCACGCATAGATGCTTTCGAGCATCGCGCATACCGAACCTTTGCCGTTGGTGCCGGCGACGGCGATGACCGGACATTGCAGCTTCAGCCCGAGCTTGTCACGCACCTCCGCGACCCGCTCCAGGCCCATGGCGATGGCGGACGGATGAATGCGCTCGAGGCGGCCCAGCCAGTCATCGAGCGATTGCGGCGAGCTCACGCGATCAACGGATTCAGGCAACTTTCACGGCAAAGACGCAAAGGACTGAAGAAAAACTCAGGCGGCGGGAGCCCGCATCAGCAGGGTGATGAGACCAGCCAGCTTGTCGCGCATCTGCCGGCGGTCGACAATCATGTCGATAGCGCCCTTCTGCAGCAGGAACTCCGAGCGCTGAAAACCCTCGGGCAGCGTCTCGCGCACAGTCTGTTCGATCACCCGCGGGCCCGCGAACCCGATCAATGCGCCGGGCTCCGCAATCACGACATCGCCAAGAAACGCGAAACTCGCCGACACGCCGCCCATCGTGGGATCGGTCAGTACGGAAATGAAGGGCAGGCGTGCGCGTGCAAGCTGGGTCAACGCGGCAGTGGTCTTGGACATCTGCATCAGCGACATCAGGCCTTCCTGCATGCGCGCGCCACCGCTGGCGGAAAAGCATACGAAGGGCAGGTTCTGTTCGCAGCAGCTCTGCACGCCGCGCACGAAACGCTCGCCAACCACGGAGCCCATCGAACCGCCCAGGAAACGGAACTCGAA
>JBKJUC010000054.1:0-25912 GCA_046590325.1 Burkholderiales bacterium
GGGTACAGCGCAATCCATGCGGAGCAGACGTCGTCCGGTTCAAGGCCCCAATAATAAGAATCCTGGTGCCAGGCCACGAATCCGGGATCCTTCGCTTCCTTCACGAACAGGCTGGAACCCCAGCACAGGATGTCCGGACCGAGCACCGATTCGACGGCATCCAGCACCTTGTCGTGGAAGATCAGGTCGTAGAGGCGCTTGAGCTTGAGGTGCCCCTTGTTGCGGATCACGAGGCCGGCGACTTTGCCGCTGCTGCGCTCGAAACCTTCGATGACGTTGCGAACGTCGACGGCCTCGGATGTCGAGAGCGCCGGGACCGGAAACACGTAGCCGTCTTTCTGGTATTTCGCGACCTGAGTGCTGTTCAGTGCGTTGCCCACTCCATCCTCCGGTTTGTTATTTATTTACTATGGAGTGGCTATTGTCGCACGGCGGCGCCTTCATCCTGCACTCGCGTTCCTGGCGCAGGATCCGGTCGTTATAGGCGCGGCCGGAAGCGCGGAACAGGCGGGATGAAGTAGACTCCATCCCGGCTCATCGGAACGGCGGCATACGTGGAAGCAACGATCCTTCTGGTCTTTGGAGTGGTGTACCTCGGCATGATCCTGGGCGGTCTGCCGTTCCTGTCGCTCGACCGCACCGGGATCGCGCTGCTCGGCGCCATTGCCCTGATCGGCACCGGTGCGCTCAGTCTGGACGAGGCCTGGCAGGCCATCCACGTGCCGACGCTGATCCTGTTGTTCGCCTTCATGGTGGTGTCGGCGCAGTTGCGCATGGGCGGGTTCTATAACTGGATTACCCACCGCACTGGCAACCTTCCGCTTTCGCCCCCAAAACTGCTGGCCGCGCTGATCGTGATCGTAGCGGCCCTGTCGGCGGTGTTCAGCAACGACGTGATCTGCCTGGCGATGGCACCGGTACTCATCGACGTCTGCCTTGCGCGACGGCTCAATCCGATACCCTTCCTGCTGGCGCTGGCCTGCAGCGCAAACATCGGGTCCGCGCTCACCCTGATCGGCAATCCGCAGAACATGCTGATCGGCGAGAAGCTCATGCTTTCGTTTCCGGCCTACATGCTTGAAGCAGCGGTGCCGGTGGTGCTCGGTCTGGGCGTGGTATGGGGTCTGATCGCCTTGCGCACCCGGGGCGCGTGGTGGCTGCTACCCGAAGAGGCGGCGACCGATGCGGTTCCGGCGCACGGCGAACCAGCCCCGAAAATTGATCTCTGGCAGACGGCAAAGGGGCTGAGTGTCGCGGCGGTTATATTCGTATTGTTTCTCGCCGCGCCGTTTCCCCGCGAGGTCGTCGCCCTGACGGCGGCCGGGGTCCTGATGATGAGCCGCAAGCTGCATTCGCACAAAATGCTTGGCCTGGTGGACTGGCAGCTGCTGGTACTGTTCGTCGGCCTGTTCGTGGTGAATCATGCACTCGACAAGACCGGCCTCACGCACAGGGCCGTCGCGGAAATGGCGCAACTGGGCATCGACCTGCACCAGCCCGGACCTTTGTTTCTCGCCAGCTTCGTGCTGTCGAACATCGTGTCCAATGTGCCTGCGGTGATGCTGCTGTTACCCGTCGCAACTCACGAGCTTGCAGGCCCCGTGCTGGCGCTGGCCAGCACCCTGGCCGGAAACCTGCTCATCGTCGGCAGCATTGCCAACATCATCGTCGTCGATGCCGCCCACCGGCGCGGCATCCACATCGACTGGAAACGCCATGCGCGCATCGGCGTTCCGGTCACCCTGGTGACCCTGGCCATTTCCTGGACCTGGCTCTGGTGGCGCCTCCTGCCTTGATTTGGTCTCAAGAGTAGCGCGGAACGCAGAGAACGCGGAGCAAAAGTGACACTCCGTGACAATTCGTTTCGCGTCAACCTGCAACTTTCAATTACGTTATTCCCTCCTACAGTCAATGCCGGGAATGCTGTCTGCGTCCGGCTCCAGAGGAGGGCGCGTCATGAAGAAGCTCTGCGGCATTTCACTTATTCTGGCGATGTTTGCCAGCCTGCTCCCTGCGGGCGTGTTCGCGCAGGAAGACGAGGGCAACGAAGGCGATACGGCAGCAGTGGCCAATACGCCGACGTCGGCGTGGCCGATCAAATTTGAGAGCGGCAGAAATTCGTACGTCGTCTATCAGCCTCAATTCGACAAGTGGGACAACAATCGTCTCGAAGGCCGCTCCGCCGTCGCGGTGACAAAGGCCGGCGCCGATTCCCCCGAGTTCGGCGTGGTCTGGCTGTCCGCGCAGACCCAGGCAAGTGCCGGCACGGTGACCATTCGCGATCTTTCGGTGACCAAAGCGGAATTTCCGACGGACAGCGGTGGCAGCGCCGACCTTGTCGCAGCCCTGCGCCAGCAACTGGGCGCCAAGACCTGGCAGGTCGCGCAAGAGCGCCTGCAGAACGACATCGAGATTGACAAGGTGGCGAGCCGGTCCGCCGCGCAGCCGGTGCAGAACGACGTGCCGCAGATTCTCTTCAGCCAGCAACCCGCCATCCTGGTGCCGATCGACGGCGTGCCTGCGATGCGCGATGTCCCCGGCACGGGCCTCAAGCGAATCGTCAATACCCGCGCACTCATGCTCTTCGACCCGGTGCTGACGAATTACTATCTATACGTCTCCGATCACTGGATGGAGGCGCAGAAATTCGAAGGTCCGTGGACCCGTGTAGCCAATCCTCCCGCACAACTGGAGCCGGCCAGGGAAGTCGCGATGAAGGACAACCAGGTCGACCTGCTGGGGCCGGACGAGGAGGAGGGCCCGATGCCCGGATCGCCGGCGATCTACGTCAGCACCACGCCCACCGAACTGTTGCAGACCGAAGGTCCGCCGCAGTACTCGCCGGTCGAGAACACACGCCTGCTGTACGTGACCAATTCGCCCAACCGGATTTTCCTGGACACCTCAACCCAGGCGCACTATGTGCTCATCTCTGGCCGCTGGTTCCGGGCGCGAAATCTGGGCCCGAAATCGTGGGAGTACGTTTCGGCGGCCAGCCTGCCGGGAGACTTCGCGCGCATCCCGTCGACCCACCCTACCGAAAGCGTCCGCGCCGCGGTGGCCGGCACGCCGCAGGCACGCGAAGCGGCGATCGAGAATACCGTTCCGCAGGTTGCGACCGTGACCCGCAGCGCCGCCAGCCTGAGCGTGACCTACGACGGTAATCCGTTGTTCCAGCCGATCGACGGCACGTCGCTGCAACAGGCTGTCAATGCGCCTATTCCTGTCATACGGCTGAGCGAGAATTCTTTCTATGCGCTCGACAACGGCGTGTGGTTCGTCGCCGCGTCGCCTTTTGGCCCATGGAGCGCGGCGACCAGCGTCCCTGCCGTGGTGTACTCGATCCCGCGCAGTTCGCCACTGCACTACGTCACCTATGTGCGCATTTATGACGCCACACCGGACGTGGTCTACGTCGGCTACACCCCGGGCTATGTGGGTTCGTATATCTCGAGCGATTTCGTCGTCGTGTACGGCACCGGATGGCACTACCGTCCCTGGATCGGCAGCGTCTGGTACAGCGCGCCGCTGACCTGGGGATTCGGCTTCAGCTTCGTCCATACGTGGTGGTATCCGTGGCACTCGCATTTCGCGGTCTGGGGCTCGCCTGCGCCGTACTTCCGTCCTGCGTGGGGACCCTGGTACTACCGGCCTGTCTATCGCGACGGCGTCACGGTGATCAACAACGTCGCGATCAACAACGTCACGATCAACCAGGTCAACGTCGGCAACATCTACAACCGCTGGGACCGCCGTGCAGTCGTGGTGAACCGCGATGTGCAACCGCCGCGACCGCAGCATGCTGGGGCGCCCGGACCGGGACGCGGCTACATCACGCGTCAGGACGGCAGCCGGCAGGTTTTCGGCGATGGCGGCCAGCGCGGCGACGGACCGGATCGCGAACGTTCGGCGCCAAGGCGCCACGACGGCAATCCACCTAACGCCCGCCGAGCGGACGATGCGGCGCGTCCGGACCGTCCCGATCGTTCAGATCGAACGCAGTCCCGTAACGAACTACCGCCCATCCAGGGCCCGAACCGGCGCTGGGAGCGTGAGCAAGAAGGAACTGGCCGGCGAGCCGATCGCGATAGGCCCAGTGGGCGAGCCGATGGAGCGGACCGAAATTCTCTACCCGATTTCTCCGATCGCGCGCAAGCTCGCCGGGAACTGCCTCCCATACAAGGGCAAAACCGGCGCTGGGATCGCGATCAGAATGCGCAGCGTGATCGTGACGGCACCTCCGGTCAGCGTCGGGATGTGCTTCGCAGCCCGCAGCAACAGCCGCAGGCAGGCATGGCGCCGCGTATGCGCGACGACGATAGACGCGACAACATTCGCCGCGATAATAATCGGCAAGGCCAAATTCAACCGGGCGGGCAGGACCGGCCCAATGTGGTCGCGCCCGACCGGCGACAGACCGTGCGTCCCGATGACCGTGGCAATGTGTCGCCGGATCGCAGGGAGATGGCCCGGTCCGAACGCCGCGATGCCACGCCGGATCGTCAGGTGATGCAGGAACGCAGGGATTCTGCCCGTCAGGAGCGCCGCGATTTTGATTCACGTCCGCAGAGCCAGGGTGCACCGCAGGTTCAGGCCATGCCACGGCCTCAACCGGCTCCGCAAGTCCAGGCGATGCCAAGACCTCAGGCCACCCCGCAGCGCATGCCTGAAAACCGTGCAGCGGCACCGGAATCGCGGCCCCGTGGGGAACGCAACACGGAAGCACGCGCCGCCCGCTCGGAAGGCAGGCAGAGGGGTGACGGCGGGGGCGGGGGTGGCGGGGGGCGGCGCGAGGCCGGCGGCGGCAACTTCAGGCCGGACGCACGCTGATGGATTCTGTTTAATCCTGCCGGTCGCGCAGTTCACGCCGGATGATTTTTCCGGTGGTGGTGAGCGGCAGGGCATCGACGTAGCGCACCTGGCGCGGGTATTCATGCGCGGCCAGCCGGGTGCGCACATGGTCCTGCAGTTCGCGGGTCAGCTTCTCGTTGGCCGAATAGCCGTCGTTCAGCACCACGTAAGCCTTCACGATTTCCGTGCGCTCCGCATCCGGAGCGCCAATCACCGCAGCGAGGCGCACCGCCGGATGGCCTATCAGGCAATCCTCGATCGGCCCCGGGCCGATGCGATAGCCCGCGCTGGTGATCACGTCGTCGTTGCGGCCCACGAAAGTCACGTAGCCGTCGTCGTCCAGGGTGCCGGTGTCGCCGGTGATCAGCCAGTCGCCGATGTATTTCTCCCGGGTCGCTTGCGGCCGGTTCCAGTAGCCGAGGAAGGTCACCGGATCCGGAGCGCGCACGGCGATGTTGCCGATCTGACCGTTGCGTACGGCATTTCCGCTTTCATCCACGATGGCGACCTCATGTCCCGGCGCGGCCTTGCCGATCGCGCCCGGCTTTACGGGGAACAGCGCGTCGCAGGACGACACGGTCATGTTGCATTCCGTCTGCCCGTAGAACTCGTTGATGGTCACCCCGAACGTGTCCTGTGCCCATTGCAGCAGCTCGGTGCCCAGCGATTCGCCGCCGCTGGCCAGCGAGCGCAGCTTCAGGTTCCATCGCTGTTTCGGATTCCTCACATTGCGCATCATCTTCAGCCCGGTGGGCGGGATGAAGGCATTGCGCACGCCATGCCTCGCCATCAGGTCGAACGCCGCTTCCGGGTCGAATTTTGCGAAACGCCTCGCCACCACCGGCACGCCAAGCTGCCAGGCAGCAAACAGAACATCGACCAGCCCGCCGATCCATGCCCAATCCGCAGGCGTCCAGATCAGGTCGCCGTCCTGGCCCAGCAGGTTGTGCGACATCTCTACACCGGGCATGTGGCCCAGCATCGTGCGATGCGCGTGCAGCGCTCCCTTGGGTTGTCCGGAGGTGCCCGAGGTGTAGATGATCAGCGCCGGGTCGTCCGCACGCGTTGCCAGCGGGATGAAGTTCCCGCTCATCGGCGCCAGCGCCGCGTGGAAATCTTCGCTGCCTGGCACTGAGCCGTCGATGCAGAACACGGTTTCGAGCGCCGGGAGCGATTCGCGAATCTGGGCGATTTTCTCCATGCTGCGGGTATCGGTGACCAGCGCCTTGATGCCGGCGTCGCCGAGACGATACTTGAGCGCATCGATGCCGAACAGCGTGAACAAGGGCACGGCGATGGCGCCCATCTTGTAGGCGGCGAGGTGCGCGATGGCCGTTTCAGGTTCCTGCGGCAGCAGGATGCCGATGCGATCGCCGGCGCGCACGCCGCGCGAGGCAAGCAGATTCGCCGTCTGGTTGGACAGCCGCTTCAGGTCGGCGAAGGTATAGCGGATTGCCGATCCGTCGCGGCGCTCGTGGATCAGCGCCAGGCGCGACAGATCCGCCGCCCACTTGTCGCAGAGGTCGACACCGATGTTGTAGAACTCGGGAATCCGCCACGCGAATTCGCGGCAGACCGCCTCGTAGGATTCGAGCCGGGGCAACATTGCTTCAAGACCTGCTAGGGGAGGACCTTCACCTGCTTCACGAATTCCAGGGTGTAGGCTTTTCTGTAATCCACGCCGGGTTTCACCAGTTTCGCGTCGCGCATGAATTCAAAGGTCTGCTTCCAGCGCGCATCGGTCATGGTGAACAAGCCGAGTTTCTGCGCATCGCCGCCGTCGACGATGCCGTATTCCTTGAGCTTGGCGTTGCTGAAGGCCAGTTGGGCGTCGTCCATCTGCGGGTTGTCCTTCTGGATCAGCGCGTTACCGGAAGCGGGATTCTTCAGGTAGCTCTTCCAGCCCAGCGCCGAGGCCTCGACGAACCGCTTTACGATATCGCCCCGGTTCTTCGCGGTCTTGGTCAGGGTCACGATGGTTTGCGCGTAGGGCGGATAGCCGTACTTGGCCAGATGGAAAATGACCGGTTTCACGCCGCCCTTCTCGATGGCGTAGGGCTCGGAAGTGATGTAGCCCTGCTGCGCGATGTTCTTGTCGATCAGAAACTGCTGCACGGAATAGGAGTAGGGCCGCTTCTGCGCTTCGGTGAAACCGTACTTCGCCTTCAGCCAGGGCCAATAGGTGGTCTCGCTGGCCTGGCCGATCAGCAGCGTACGGGTCTTGAGGTCCTCGATTTTCTTTACGTCCGGATGTGCGATCAGTCCGACCGGTTCGCTCTGGAAATTGGCGGCGACGGTGATCAGCGGCAGGCCCTGCTCGATGGCGTTGACGGTGGCGACGTCGTAACCCATGACGAAGTCGGCTTTTTCCGCAAGCAGCAACTGGTAAACGTTGACCTGCGGCCCGCCCATGCCGATTTTCACCTCCAGGCCGAATTTTTTGTAGATGCCCTCGGCGACAGCCTGGTAGAAGCCGCCATGCTCGGCTTCTGCGTACCAGTTGGTCAGGAAGGTGACTTTATCGAGGGCCTGGGCGGCGGTAGCGCCGAGCGCGAACGTCACGGCAGCAGCGAGGTGGGCGAAAGATTTCATCTTGCATAACTCCTGCGAGCGGATTGGCAAAGTTTACGCCGGTGGAGCGCCTCCGGCTTTTCTTTTTGCGTTGCGTCATGCCGTTCCTTTTGCGCTGCGTCATATCACGGGATAGAACTCTTCTCCGACTGAAGGCGCCGAAACATTGGTCGATGAAAAATTCTGCTGTAAGCTGGCTTGCGATGAATCTTCGGCGCGTTGGTACAAGTTGCGCGTCGTGATTATTCATCCAATCCAACTAAAACAGCAGGCAGAGGACGGAGTAATCATGAGAGCGACCTGGAAATTTTCCATCGCTGGTCTCGGTGCAATCCTTGCAGCAATGGGATTTGCCGCCGTAGCCGGAGCAGCCGATGTAACGACAGAACGCCTGGTCAACAGCGAAAAAGAGCCGCAGAACTGGCTCAACCACCACGGCAACCTTGAGGCCCATCGGTTCTCGGGTCTCAAGCAAATAAACAAATCCAACGTCAAGAATCTGAAGGTCGCATTCACCTGGGCCATGGGTGGAACGGAGGGGGGCGGCAAGGAAGTGGTCGTATTCCCGTTCGCCGGCCTGGAAGGCACGCCGGTCGCCGAAGACGGCTTCCTGTATCTGACGACCGGCTGGGGTGTAGTCACCAAGCTCGACACGAAGGGTGGGAAGCCGCGCCAGGTCTGGAAATTCGATCCTGCTCCTGATCGTGACTACTCGACCACCGTGGCTTGCTGCGGCATCAACAATCGCGGTGCCGTTCTGGCGGGGAACATGGTGATCTCCATCGTCATCGATGGACGCGTGGTGGCCCTGAACAAGGAAACCGGCGCCAAAGTCTGGGAAGTGCAAGTGGCGGATCCCGGCATCGGCGAGGTCTTCACCGGCGCGCCGCTCATCGTCAAGGACATGGTCGTCACCGGCATGGCCGGCGCAGAGTTCGGCGTTCGCGGCTGGATCGAGGCGATGGACCTGCAGACCGGCAAGCGCCGCTGGAGAACCCACACCATTCCCGCGCCCGGCGAGCCCGGCCACGAGACGTGGAAAGACGACTACGGTGCATGGAAGACGGGCGGCGGAACGACATGGGTTACCGGTTCGTATGATCCGGAAATGAACCTCATCGTCTGGGGCACCGCCAATCCGGGACCGGACTGGGATTCGGCCTATCGTCCCGGCGACAACCTGTGGACGGACAGCACCATCGCGCTGGATGCCGATTCCGGCAAGATCGTCTGGGGTTTCCAGCACACGCCGAACGATCCCTACGATTTTGATTCCGTCGCGGAAAATACTTTCGTCGACACCAAGATCAAAGGCAAGCAGGTCAAGGCGACGCTGCATTCCAACCGTAACGGCTTTGCGTATGCGCTGGACCGCAAAACGGGAGAGTTTCTCTGGGGCACGCAGTTCGTCGAGAAACTTAACTGGACGCCCGGCCTGGATGCGAAGGGCAAGCCGGTTGCATACGATCCGAACTCGGATGTGCAGGCGTATGCGAAGGGCACCTCAGCTGGACGCGGCAACGCAACCCAGGGCCGTGGTGAAGTCGAAGGCGTGCTGCAGCCGGGACACATGGGCGGCAAGAACTGGCCGCCGACCGCCTACAGCCCGCAAACCGGTTATTACTACATTCCGGTGATCGAGGGCTGCAACAAGGCCTTCACCGAAGTCACGGTTCCGGGTGCTCACAAGCCGCGGCAGTTGTTCCTCGGCGGTGCGCCATTCACGACCTACGATGATCCCGAATGCGGCCGCATCAAGGGCAGCGTGACCGCGATCGACGTGTCTACGGGGAAGGTTGCCAAGAAGCATTGGACGGAGCATCCGCAGCTTGGCGGCTTGATGGCCACTGCCGGCGGGCTGGTATTCGCGGGCTATGCGGATGGCGAACTGGTCGCGCTGGATGACAAAACGCTCGAAGAACTGTGGAGATTCGAGACGGGTTCGGCGATCAACGCTCCGCCGATGTCGTTCATGTCGGGCAACAAGCAATACATCGCCATCGAAGTGGGGTTGGGCGGTGCATGGCCGCAGTGGTTCGTCAGCGCCACGCCGGAACTGAAGGCCCAGGTTCCCAGCAACATGCTGTACGTGTTCGAACTCCAGCAATAAGGAGGCCGGACGCAATGACGGGCTGACGCCGTTTTTTAGGTCACCGCGGGGCCGCTATTGCGGCCCCGCGGATTTGCGGACCGGTGCAACGAAAGTACGACAATTCAACCACTCATCACTCAGATTTGATATTGACCAGCATGAAGACGATCGAAACGAAAAAAAGGGTGGCAGCGATTGCCCGTCTGGCTTTGTGTTCTGTGCTCTCGCTGGGATGCCTGCAGGAGGATGTGGCGATGGCCGAAGAGGGTGACAGGCCGGTGATCAAGGTTCCCCGCGCAGGCGGGCGCGAACTCTTTCAGAGCTGCGTGCTCTGCCACAAATACGACGGCAGGGGTGGCCCGAGCGAAGGCGGATATGGCGCCGACTTGCGCGCAACGACGCTCACGCGCGAGCAGATCATCCATGTGATCACCTACGGCCGCCAGGCCAAGGGCATGCCTCCATTCAAGGACCTGCTGGAGCCGTCCAAGATCGAGACGCTTGCCGGGTTCATTCTTGAGGACCTGAGGCTGAAACAGTAACGAGTCCTGTCGGAGGCGGTTCGGGCCGGGCGCTTGAACCGCTGCCGTAGTTTCCTGCTATTTGCCGGCCAGCGACCTGGCCTGCTCGAGTTGTTCCGGACTCATTTTCTGCGCCAGTGTCTTGCGCCACTTGTCGACGTAGTTGTCGTCGCCGGGCATGTCTTCACTCAACCACGCATAGGCTTGCACATAGTCCTTGTGCCCGCCCCAGCCCAACTGGATGTGCACCATTTTCAACAGCCGTTCGCCATTCTTGTCGCCCGTGACCGCGAGCTGGCGTGACAGGCGCAGCGCTTCCGAGAAGTCACCGGACTCGCGCGCAGATTCGTAAGCGCTGCGGCCCAGACGATAGATCGCCATCTGGTCGCCCGCTGCGGCCTTGCATTCAAGCCAGCCGTCGCCCTCAGGGCACGTGGTTTCTTCAGCCGCGGCAAGGACAGGTATGCCCTGGATGCCGGGGACGGACGCCATCGCAAATAGCAATGCAATGGCAAGCCGGGTCCGCTTCTCCAATATCTTCATGTCTTCTGCCACCCGCTGCTCATTTCGATTCTCCGCCGCCCGTTGCGGAGGCTGGTCCAAGCTTCGCCGGGTCGAAATAGAAATTCACCGAATCGAATTTACCGTTAGGGGCGAGTTCGAATACCGCGACCATGTTCAGCCTGACTGGTGTGTCGCCGGGCTTCTGGACCGCATCCCACTCGAACTCCACTGCGGCCGATCGGCCGCTGATGATCATTTTTTTCGTATTCCAGCGGGCGCGATAGCCGTCGAATTCCGTCCGGTAATAGTCGGAGAATGCCTGCTTGCCTTGCTGTGAGGACTGGGGGCCCGTGCGGCGCACGGTGTCGGTGAAGTATTTGAGCCATCCGGCAGGGTCGCCTGCCGCCATTGCGTCGTTGTATTCGCTGATCGCCAGGACGACGATCCGCTCCACCTGCATTTCTACGGCGCCGGCTGCGTTGGCGGTACGCAATTGAAACGTCGCAACGCACAAGAGAGAAACGCATGTGCTTGCGATGAGTGCTATTAATCGGCTGGACGGTTGTCTTTTTTTCATGCGGCGGGTCTCGCTGGATTTTTACATTGGAAATGCCAGATTAACTCTAGCATGCGTGAAGCAAGGCCTAAAAGCGGCATTGCAGCATTACTCGTGCGCCATTTCAGTTCTCTTTCGGTGCTTCGCTCTCATGCCAACGCCGCAGCACCAGCCGCGCCAGCAGCGACACGGCCAGGAATAGCGCAATCCCCGACGCGGTGATCAGGATCAGCGCGGCGAACAGTCGGGGAATATTTAGTTGCAGTCCCGCCTGGAGGATCTGATACGCGAGACCTGATCGTGTGCCACCGGTCCCGGCGACAAATTCGGCGACGACGGCGCCGATCAAAGCCAGTGCGGCGGCAACCCGCAGGCCGGCGAAGAAATAGGGTGCCGCGCTGGGGATTCGCAAGCGCAGCAACGTCTGCACGCGGGAAGCGTTGTGCATCCGGAACAGGTCGAGCAATCCAGGGTCCACGCTGCGCAGGCCAATCGTGGTGTTGGTGATGACCGGAAAAATCGAGGCGACCGTGGCGCAAATCACCAGTGCCGTGCGCGGATTGTCGACCCAGATGATGATCAGCGGCGCGATTGCCACCAGCGGCGTGACCTGCAGGATCACTGCATAGGGAAGCAGGCTGGCTTCGATGATCCGGTTCTGCACGAACAGGACCGAAAGCCCCACGCCCAATACGACGGCAGCGAGAAGCGCTGCTCCGGTGACCTGCAATGTCACCACCAGCGAGCCGGACAATAGTCCCCAGTCATGCACCAACGTTCTGAATACCAGCACCGGCGACGGAACGATGTAGGCAGGCACGTCATTCAGAACGACCAGTGCGTGCCACAGCAGCAGAAAAGTTGCGCCAACTGCAACCGGGGCAAGAAAGCGTAACCAGTCCGTTTTCATGAGGCGGCGGCCTCCATGGCGGTAGCCAGGGAAGCCGATAGCCTTGCGGCGAATCTGGTGAAGGCTTCACTGGAGCGAAATGATTCGTTGCGCGGCCGGGATTCGTCCACGTTTACATCGCTAAAGATTCGGCCGGGCCGAGCGGACATCACCAGCACACGCGAGGACAGGAAGGAGGCTTCGTAAATGCTGTGCGTAACAAACAGGACGGTGAGGCCTTCGCGCGCGCACAGCGCGGAAAGGTCCCGGTCCAGGCGGTTGCGTGTAATCTCGTCGAGCGAGCCGAACGGTTCGTCCATCAGCAAAAGGCGCGGAGAAGTCACCAGGGCGCGCGCGATGGAGACGCGCATCTGCATGCCGCCAGAAAGTTCACGCGGATGAAAATGCGCGAAGTCTTTCAGTCCGACGCGGTCGAGCGCGTTCAGCACTTTCTCGTCCGCCTCCGCGCGTGGCGTGTGCAGCAGGTCCAGCGGCAGGCGCACGTTTGCCTGCACGTTCGACCAGGGCATCAGGGTGGGGCTTTGGAAGACGAAGCCGATCGCCGCTTTACGGACTTCGCTCGAGAGCCGGATACTGCCGGTACTGGGATGGGTCAGCCCGGCAATCAGGCGCAGCAATGTGCTCTTGCCGCAGCCGGAAGGGCCGATGAGGCTGACAAACTCGCCTTCGCGGATGCTCAGGCTAACGGGATCGAGGGCTTTGGTGCCGTTGGAAAAGACTTTCTGCACGCCGTCGAGCTCGGCGGCAACCTGGGCTTGCTGTTGGGATATTTCGCTACGGGCCACTGAAGGATTTTAAGGCAAAAGACGTGTTTTTCACCGCAAAGGCGCAAAGGACGCAAAGGAAACCAGGCAGAGACGAAAAATCGTAGTGCTCCAAAATGATGACCAATGCAGCTATGCGTTGTGTTGCGCGGGCAAATCACCATTTTGTTTTTTGTTCTCGTGCACTCCTTCGCGTCCTTTGCGCCTTTGCGGTGAAAGGATTCTTGTTGCGTATTTGTTATTTCTTCGCTTCGAAGAACGGAAAAGTCTCGTTGATCCCGGCGATCTCGCCGGCACGGGGCGCGCTGTAACCGGGCAGGCCGCTGATGAGTTCCTTGAAAGCCGGGCCGCGGATGAGGCCGATGAGTTCCTGGGATTCGGGCAATTGCAGGGTTTCGTCGCGGCAAATGAGGAAATAGCGTTCCTTGGCGACCGGGATGAAGTCCAGATTGAACTGGCGGGCAGCGGGTTCGACGCCGAAGCCGGCGTCGGCCATGCCGCTGGCCACATAGGCTGCCACGGCGGCATGGGTGAATTCCTCGGTCTGGTATCCCGCCAGCTTCTGCAGGTCCACGCCCGCTTCTTCGAGCAACTGGTCGATCAGCAGGCGCGTGCCCGAGCCACGCTGGCGGTTGATGAAAGTGATGCCGGGGCGGCCAAGGTCGGCGATGTTGCGGATGTTCTTCGTATTGCCGCGCGCCAGGAACAATCCCTGGGTGCGGGTGACGAGGTGAATGAGCTTTTGCTTTTCAGGTTGCAGCCACTTGGCATACTGCGAAAGTGCCTGCTCGCCCATCTTGCCCTCCGGCACATGGAAACCGCCGAATTCGCAGGCCCCGCGGGCCACCGACGCGAGGGATTCCTGGGCACCGAGGTAGCGAAGGTCGAGTTGTATCAGGGAATTGGCCTGCAGCAGTTCCGGCAACTTGGCGACGGCGAATCCGTGGCTGGCGTGGATCCGCAGGGTGGAACGGGCGGTTGTGATCAGCTTGCTGATCTCGAGATTCAGCTCGGAAGCGAGGCTTTCCAGTTGCGGGGCCAGGCGGGCGGTGATGCGTTGTTCCGCCCAGAGCAGCTTTTCCCCGAGAGGGGTGAGGGTGGTGCCGCGGCCCCTTTCGAGAGTGACCAGCGGACTGCCGAAGAACGTGGACCAGCGCCCGATCAGGTTCCAGGCGTGGCGGTAGGACAGGCCGGCTTTCTCTGCGGCCAGGGTCAGCTTGCCGGCGTCGTGGATGGCCTGCAGCACCGGAAACAGTTGCTGGTCCAGTTCTTCGCCTGCTTCGTTGCTCACCAGCCAGGCCGGCCGGACGACAATCTTGCTCACTGCAACCCACCCCTATATGCACACTTATTCATATTGTGTGATAAGAACCGAAGCGTTAGTTTTCCCCTTGTAAAAGCATAGTCCAGGATAGCAAATATGCAAATTCATGCATAAATTGCTCGAGGCATCCGGCGCGCAGCATGCCCTGTCAGGCGCCCGGGAATCAAGTGGAGGAGGTGCATGGCGAATAAGGACCAGGCCGCCGTAGTCGGGCGCGTCATCGAACAGCGAAAATCGCAGGCTGGCGCGCTGCTGCCGATCCTGCACGGAATTCAGGATGCGCTCGGGTTCGTACCCACCGAGGCGGTAGCCCAGATTGCCGCCGCGCTGAATCTATCGCGGGCGGAAGTCCATGGCGTGGTCAGCTTCTATCACGACTTCCGCACGACGCCGCCGGGACGCCACACGGTGCGCGTCTGTCGCGCCGAGTCCTGCCAGGCCATGGGTGCGAACCAGCTCGTCGAGCACGCCAAGGCGATGCTCGGCGTCGACTTCCACGAAACCACTGCGGACGGCCGGTTCACTCTGGAGCCGATCTACTGCCTGGGCAATTGCGCGCTGTCGCCCGCGATGATGGTCGATGGCGAAATCCATGGCCGCGTGACGCTTAAGCGCTTCGAGGAAGTCGTCAGTCAGGTGAGAGAGTGAGTACCAGGATTCACGTTCCGCGCGATTCCTCGGCCCTTTCGGTAGGCGCCGACGCGGTAGCTGCAGCCATTGGCATCGAAGCGGCGCGGATCGGCGCGAATGTCAGCGTGGTGCGCAACGGCTCACGCGGCCTGTACTGGCTGGAACCGCTGGTGGAAGTCGGCACGCCCGAAGGCCGCATTGCCTACGGCCCGGTAACTGTCGCGGACGTGCCGTCCCTGTTCAAGGCGGACTTCCTCAAGGGCGGAACGCACAAGCTTTCCCACGGCAACACCGAAAACATTCCCTACCTTAAAAAGCAGGAACGCCTGACTTTCGCCCGCGTCGGCATCACCGATCCGCTCAGCCTCGACGACTACGCGGCACATGGTGGCTGGCGGGGCCTGCGCAATGCGCTGGCGACGGATGGCGCAAACATCGTCAAGCAGTTGACCGATTCGGGACTGCGCGGCCGCGGCGGCGCGGCCTTCCCGGCAGGAATCAAGTGGAAGACCGTGCTCGACACGACTGCCGACCAGAAGTATGTCGTCTGCAATGCCGACGAGGGCGACTCCGGTACTTTCTCCGATCGCATGATCATGGAAGGCGATCCCTATGTGCTGATCGAAGGCATGGCGATTGCCGGGGTCGCCGTCGGTGCGACCCGCGGCTACATCTACGTGCGCTCCGAATATCCCCACGCCATCGACGTCCTGACGCGCGCCATCGCGCTGGCGAAGGCCGGTGGTTACCTGGGTGATGACGTGCTGGGCAGCGGCAAGGCGTTCGAACTCGAAGTGCGCAAGGGCGCCGGCGCGTACATCTGTGGCGAGGAAACCTCGCTGCTGGAAAGCCTGGAAGGCAAGCGCGGCATGGTGCGCTTCAAGCCGCCGTTACCGGCCATCGCCGGCCTGTTCGGCAAGCCGACCGTCATCAACAACGTGATCACCCTGGCCTCCGTGCCGATCATCCTCGACCGCGGCGCGCAGTTCTACCGCGACTACGGCATGGGCAGGTCGCGCGGCACCCTGCCGATCCAATTGGCCGGCAACATCAAGCATGGCGGCCTTGTGGAAAAGGCCTTCGGCCTCACGTTAAGAGAGCTTCTGTACGACTATGGCGGCGGTTCGGCGACCGGCAGGCCGATTCGTGCAGTGCAGGTGGGCGGCCCGCTCGGCGCTTTCATGCCCGAATCCCAGTTCGACACGCCCCTCGATTACGAAGCCTTTGCCGCGGTCGGTGCGATGGTGGGGCACGGCGGCATCGTCGCCTTCGACGATACCGTCGACATGGCGGCCATGGCCCGTTACGCGATGGAATTCTGCGCGATCGAATCCTGCGGCAAGTGCACGCCGTGCCGGATAGGTTCCACGCGCGGCGTGGAGGTGATCGACCGCATTGTCGCCGGCCGCGAGCGCGAGCGGAACATCGAATTGCTCGAGGATCTCTGTGACACCATGATCAACGGGTCGCTGTGCGCGCTGGGCGGCATGACCCCGTTCCCGGTGCAAAGCGCGATCAAGTATTTCCCTGAAGATTTCGGCGCGGCGTCAAAGCGCAAGGCTGCCTGAGCGCAGCGAGGAGAACCATCATGTCCGTGCAAACCAACGAGTCACTGAAAATTCCCCTGGACTACGGCACGCCGAAGCGCGTGTCGGAGAAACTGGTGACGCTCGAAATCGACGGCGTCGAAGTTTCGGTTCCGGAAGGCACCTCGGTCATGAGCGCGGCCGTGGATGCCGGCATCAAGGTACCTAAGCTCTGCGCAACCGACAGCCTGGAACCGTTCGGGTCCTGCCGCCTGTGCCTGGTCGAGATCGAGGGTCGCAAGGGCTATCCGGCCTCATGCACGACCAACGTGGCGCCGGGCATGAAGGTGACCACCCAGACGCCGAAGCTGGCGGACATCCGCCGCAACGTGATGGAGCTGTACATCTCCGACCATCCGCTCGATTGCCTGACCTGTCCGGCCAACGGCAACTGCGAACTGCAGGACATGGCCGGCGTGGTCGGCCTGCGCGAAGTGCGCTACGGCTACGACGGCGAGAACCACCTCAAGGCCGAGAAGGACACTTCCAATCCGTATTTCGATTTCGACCCGAGCAAGTGCATCGTCTGTTCGCGCTGCGTGCGGGCCTGCGATGAAGTGCAGGGCACCTTCGCGTTGACCATCGACAGCCGTGGCTTCGCCTCGATGGTCTCGCCGAGCGAGAGCCAGCCGTTCATGGAATCCGAATGCGTATCCTGCGGTGCCTGCGTCCAGGCCTGCCCGACCGCGACCCTGATGGAAAAATCGGTTGTGGAAAAAGGCCAGGCTGATCACAGCATCGTCACGACCTGCGCCTATTGCGGCGTGGGCTGTTCGTTCCGCGCGGAAATGAAGGGCGCCGAACTCGTGCGCATGGTTCCGGACAAGGATGGCAAGGCCAACCGCGGCCACTCCTGCGTGAAGGGCCGGTTTGCCTTCGGCTATGCCACGCACCCGGACCGCATCACCACGCCCATGATCCGGGCGAAGATCTCGGACCCCTGGAAGGAGGTGTCCTGGGATGAAGCCATCGCCTACACAGCGTCCGAGTTCAAGCGCATCCAGGCCGAGCACGGCCGCGGCGCGGTCGGCGGCATCACGTCGTCCCGTTGCAGCAACGAGGAGACCTATCTGGTGCAGAAGCTGGTGCGCGCCGCGTTCGGCAACAACAACGTCGACACCTGCGCGCGCGTCTGCCACTCCCCGACCGGTTACGGATTGAAGACAACGCTCGGCGAATCCGCCGGCACCCAGGATTTCGACTCGGTCATGAAGTCCGACGTCATGATGGTCATCGGCGCCAACCCGACCGACGGCCACCCGGTTTTCGCGTCGCGCATGAAGAGCCGACTGCGCGAAGGCGCGAAGCTGATCATCGCCGATCCGCGCGCCATCGACATGGTGCGCTCGCCGCACATCGAAGCGTCCTTTCACCTGCAACTGCGTCCGGGCACCAACGTCGCGCTGATCAATTCCCTGGCGCACGTGGTGGTGACCGAAGGCCTGGTCAAGGAAGATTTCGTCGCCGCGCGCTGCGACATCAAGGAATTCGACAAGTGGCGCGCGTTCATTTCCGAGGCGCGCAACTCACCCGAGGAAATGGAAAAGACCACGGGCGTGCCGGCCGAGCTGGTGCGCGGCGCTGCAAGGCTGTATGCCACCGGCGGCAATGCCGCGATCTATTACGGCCTGGGCGTCACCGAACACAGCCAGGGTTCCACCATGGTGATGGGCATCGCCAACCTGGCGATGGCCACCGGCAACATCGGCCATGAAGGCGTGGGCGTAAATCCGCTGCGCGGCCAGAACAACGTGCAGGGCTCCTGCGACATGGGGTCCTTCCCGCACGAGCTGCCCGGCTACCGGCATGTGTCCGACGACCAAACGCGCGCGCTGTTTGAAAAAGAATGGGGCGTGAAACTCGACAACGAACCGGGCCTGCGCATCCCCAACATGTTCGATGCGTCGATCGACGGCAGTTTCCGCGGCCTTTACATCCAGGGCGAGGACATCGCCCAGTCCGATCCGGATACCCAGCACGTCACCCATGCGCTGATGGAGATGGAATGCGTGGTGGTGCAGGACCTGTTCCTGAACGAAACCGCGAAGTTCGCCCATGTGTTCCTGCCCGGATCCTCCTTCCTGGAGAAGAATGGCACCTTCACGAATGCGGAGCGGCGCATTTCGCCGGTACGTAAAGTGATGCCGGCCCTGGCCGGCAAGGAAGACTGGGAAGTCACGGTCGCCCTGTCCAATGCGCTGGGTTATCCGATGAACTACAAGCATCCGTCAGAGATCATGGACGAGATCGCGCGCCTGACGCCGACCTTCACCAACGTGAGCTACAGCAAGCTCGATGAACTGGGCAGCATTCAGTGGCCCTGCAACGACGCAGCACCGGAAGGCACGCCGATCATGCACGTCGAGGAGTTTGTCCGCGGCAAGGGCCGCTTCGTCGTCACCGAGTACATCGCGACCGAAGAGCGGACCACAAACAAGTATCCGCTGATCCTGACCACCGGCCGGATCCTGTCCCAGTACAACGTCGGCGCGCAGACCCGCCGCACCGCCAACAACATGTGGCACGACGAGGACAGACTGGAGATCCACCCGCATGACGCGGAGCAGCGCGGGATCAGGGAGGGAGATTGGGTTGGCGTCACCAGCCGCGCCGGCGAGACCGTCATGCGGGCGAAGCTAGCCGAGCGCATGCAGCCGGGCGTGGTCTATACCACGTTCCACTTCCCCGGTTCTGGCGCCAATGTCATCACCACGGAAAATTCAGACTGGGCGACCAACTGCCCGGAATACAAGGTGACCGCGGTGCAGGTGACGCAGGTGACCCAACCGTCGTCGTGGCAGAAGCGCTTCCAGGAGTTCACCACCACCCAGCTCGACCTGCTGCCCAAGCGGGAAACCAGCAAGGCCTGATGTGGCAAAACGCGAATTCGATGCGGCGGCCGGCGTGCACCGCACGGTGCCTGCCGTGCGCGTGGAGGAAGGCTCTGCTTTGGCGATCGCCGAGCAGATCGCCGAAGAAGCTCCTGTCGCTCTGGTTTACAACGGCGTTCCCCACGTGGTGGTCATGGCTACGCCCGCTAACCTCGACGATCTTGCCCTGGGCTTCAGCCTCAGCGAAGGCGTGATCGCATCGGCCGCCGAGCTCGGCGGCCTCGAAATTGTCCCTGAAAAATCCGGTTACACGGTCCACCTCAGCGTTCCGGCTGAGCGCGTGGCTGCCATCGAACAGCGCCGCCGCAACATGACTGCGCGCACCGGCTGTGGCCTGTGCGGCGCCGAAACCATCGAGCAGGCCATGCGCGATGTGCCCAGAGTGGCGTTCGTGGAAACCATAGACCGAAAATCCGTGGCGAAGGCGATGCAGCAGTTACCGGCCATGCAGACGCTGAATGCCGCAACCGGCGCAGTCCATGCCGCCGGATGGGCGGCAACGGATGGTCAACTTGAATTGGTGCGCGAGGATGTCGGCCGCCATAATGCGCTCGACAAGCTGATTGGTGCGCTGGTCGCTGGTAATACCGACCGTGCGCATGGCTTCGCGGTGATCACCAGCCGCGCGAGTTACGAGATGGTGCAGAAGACCGCGATGGCGGGCATCGGCCTGCTGGCCGCGGTTTCGGCGCCGACGGGGCTGGCGGTGCGCATTGCCAGGGATGCGGGCCTGACGCTCGCCGGCTTCACGCGCGGCAACCGCTTTGTGGTGTACGCCGACGAGGCCCATCGATTGACGACGCGGGAGAACTGGAAGGCATGAACATCGAGCGCCTGGTTCGCATGGCGAACGACATTGGCAATTTCTTCAAGGCCGAACCCGACCACGCCCAGGCGGTGGAAGGGGTGGCAACCCACATCAGGCGCTTCTGGGACCCGCGCATGCGCAAGGAAATCCTCGCCTATGCGGAGGGCGGCGGTGAAGGGATGATGGAACTCGTACGCGAGGCGGTGCTCAAATTGCGCTGAGCAGCGCAATTTGCAGGCACGAGGCACGAGGTTCCAAGCTCCAAGAACTGTTTTAATTTCTAGTGCCTCGTGCCTAGTGCCTCGTGCCTAGTGCCTCGCGCCTGGTGGCGTCGACGTGCTCGCCGACGCCGAGCACCGCCACCAGCGACAGCGCCTGAAACGCGCCGATGCCGATGAAAACCCAGCCAGGATGGTGTGCATCCATGAGCAGGCCGAACATCAGCGGCGCGCCGGCAAGGCCGATATCCAAGCCTGAATAAACTACACCGTAGACGCGGCCCGTTGCATTTTTCGGTGCAGCGGCACGGACGAGCAGATCGCGTGACGGTCCGGCCACACCGGAACCGAATCCGATGACGCCGAGCAGCACGATGACAGCCGCCGCCGGCGGAATGGCACTCGCCACCAATACCGATATGGCTGCTGCAACGGAAAAAGCGATGGCGATTACCTTGTCGTGGTGTTGCGTCCGGGCGGCGAGGAAACCGCCGGCAACGATGCCGCCCGCCGTGGCCAGCATGTAGCTGGTAATGCATGCGGTCGCATACGCGAGGGGGATGTCGTACAGCTCGCGCAGCGCGGTAGCCGCGAAGCTCTGGATGCCGCCGAAAGAAATGGAGGAGATGAAGAAGAAGGCGAAGCACATCCAGACCGCCGGCACTTTCATGAAGCCGAGTGCGCCAGCCGCTGCAGCCTTTTTCCTGGCCGATTCCGCCACTGCGCCGTCGACTTCACGCGGACCGAGCAGGCTGCGGAACACGATCAGAATCGCGAGGACGGTGAAAGCCAGAATCGCGGCGCCGACCAGCGCGACGCGCCAGCTCGAGAAAGTCGCGATGCCGGCAAGGAACAGTGGGGCGGTCGCCCAGCCCAGTGTGCCGGCGAGTCCGTGGACGCTGAAAGCGTGGCCCAGTCGGGGAACGCTGACGCGTCGGTTCAGCAGAGTGAAATCCGCGGGATGGAAAACACTGTTGCCCAGGCCGGTCACGGCGGAGAAAACAATCAGCATCGCGTAGTTCTGGCTGGCCGCAAGTCCCAGGGCCGACAAGCCCAGCAACGCAATTCCGCCAAGCAGTACGGGCAGCGCGCCGAAGCGATCGACCACGAAGCCGGCCAGCGCCTGGCCGACGCCGGAGACGATGAAAAACACGCTCATCAGCAGGCCGAGTTCCGCGTAGCTGACTGCGAAAGCATCCTTCAGCCAGGGGAACAGCGGAGCGAGCGAGAGATGAAAGAAATGCGAAGTACCGTGGGCCAGGCCGACCAGACTGATGACCTGGGCGTCGCGTCGTAACGGTCGCAGGGGAGTGGCGGGTGCGGTGGACATGCGAAGAACGGGTTGTGGCAGGGGCAAACCATAGCGCAACGGCGTGGTTCGGGCAATCGCCGCGATTCTCGAAGCGACCCGGCTGCGTGTAAAATCCGATCAGTTCATTCCTGGTGCTTTCCGAGCGCCCGAACGGAGGAGGAGCGTGATGAATACTGCCACCCTGACGCCCAAGCAGGCTGCATTCCGCGACGAATACAGGCGCAACATCGCGCCCTGGTACAACGGCTGGGGACATCTGCTTTCCATCTTCGTCCCCGGCGTCGCCGTCATCGCCTGGTGCGTGACACAGGTGGAGGCACCTGGCGTCTGGGAAATACTGTTCGTGATCCCGGTCCTGGTGTTCTACAACTGGAACGAATGGTGGTTGCACAAGAACGCCATGCACCGTCCGATCAAGGGCATCCTGATGCCGGTTTATCACCGCCACACCCACCAGCACCACCAGTATTTCACCGCGCAGGTGATGACCTACGATACCAACCGCGAATGGCGCATCGTGCTGTTTCCGCCCTACGCGCTGATCGTATTCATGCTGATGACGCTGCCGGGAGCGCTGATCCTCGGTTACTTCTGGTCAGCCAATGCGGGTTACATCCTGATGATGCTGACGCCGATCTATTACCTGAATTACGAGACTTTTCATCTTTGCTGCCACGTGCAGGACAACTGGTTCGTGCGCAACATCCCGCTGGTCAATACCATCCGCCGCCACCACGCCGCGCACCACAGCCAGCCGATCATGATGGAGCGCAACATGAACCTGACTTATCCGGTTGCCGACTGGTACATGGGCACCAGCGACCTCGACCGCGGGCTGCTCGGCCACCTGTTCAACGGCTACAGCACGAAGCACGTGAAAAAGGAATTCGCGACCGACCAGGGCACCCAGCTCGACGGCCGCGCTACGTCCGCTTGAATGTACCGGGGACCGGGCGATACGCCAGAGCAGTGTTTTTCCCCGTCACGATTATGGCGAAGCCGGTATGCCGGCAACGGTGCGTCACGTCGTCAAGCGTCACGAATCTGCGAAATTCATGGACCTGCACGAATTCACGCTGACCACGACCAAGTCCTCTCCGCAGCCGCACCTGTCGCCGATGCTGCAGGCACTTTGGCACTTGCGCAAGGGCGACTGGAATCGCGCCCATGCCATCGTCCAGGAGCGGGAGGAAGAACAGTCGTCCGCCTGGGTTCACGCGCATTTGCACCGGGTCGAGGGCGATCTTTCCAACGCTGCTTACTGGTACCGCCGTGCGGGGAAGAAGGTGGTCAATACAGAACTGGAAGAAGAATGGAAGGCGCTCGTTGCGCACTTCCTCGCTGAGAAAGAAACGAAATGAAGAAGCTCGAGATTCGCATCGAACCTGTACAGCGCGCGGCACCGCAGTCCCTGCCCGATCCGCTCGGGTTCGGACGTCACTTCACGTCCCGCATGTTCACCCGCCACTACACCGCGGAGCAGGGCTGGCACGGTGCAGCCATCGGCCCCTACCAGCCGCTGTCGATCGATCCCGCCGCCGAAGTGTTCCATTGTGGCCAGATGATATTCGAAGGAACCAAGGCCTATATGCGTCCCGACGGCAACCTTAACCTGTTCCGCCCGGAAAAGAATGCGGAGCGCTTCAACCGCTCCGCCGAGCGCATGGCCATGCCCGGCATGGACGTCGAGGAACATGTGCAGGCGATCACCGAACTGGTCCGGCTCGAGCATGCGTGGACGCCGAAGGACGCCGGCGCCTCGCTGTACATCCGTCCCGTGATGATCGCAACCGAGAATACCCTGGAAGTTCGTGCCAGCCGCCGTTTCCTGCACTACATCATCCTCAGCCCGGTGGCACCGTACTTTGCCGGTGGCTTCAAGCCGATATCGGTATTCGTCTCCGACGATTTCGTGCGCACTGTGCGCGGCGGAACCGGCGAAGCCAAAACGCCGGGCAATTACGCCGGCAGCCTGTGTGGAACCGAGAAGGCGCTCGCCGCCGGCTACCAGCAGGTCCTGTGGCTGGATGCCCTCGAACGCCGCTACGTTGATGAGGTCGGCGCCATGAATATTGCCTTCGTCTACGAGGGCAAACTCCTCCGCACGCCGGCGCTGTCCGGCGCGATCCTTCCCGGCATCACCCGCGATTCGCTGCTGCGCCTGGCGCCGGACCTCGGGTATACGGTTAAAGAAGACCGCATCGACCTCCAAGAGGCGTTGCGCGACGTCGCATCGGGGAAAATCACGGAAGCATTCGGAATCGGCACAGGCGCGGTCATAGCGCCCGTAGGCCGCTTCGGCTACAGGGGAACGGATTACGCGGTCGGCTCCGGCGAACCCGGACCGGTTGCACGGCATCTCTTCAAGAGCCTGACAGACATCCAGTACGGGCGTGCGCCCGATCCCTACGGCTGGACCCGCCTGATCGAGGTTGTAACCGCCGCGAAGCCCGTCGCAGTGCGAGGGTAGGCATTCCCATTTGGCTGCTGGTGATGGGTTTCGGCGCGCATGGATAGTCGCTACTGTCCCGGTTCACGCAACAGCGGCAACACGTTTTCGGCAAAGTAGTTCGACGTCTTGCCGCCCCAGGTCTTGTTTCTGAGGACGCCATTGCGGTCGATCAGGAATGCGGTCGGCGTGCGATAGCTGCGGTCGAAACCGTTTTCCTGCAGGTCGTCGGCCATGATGCCCTGCAGGCCGTACAACCCAACCATGCGTTCGACCCGGTGACGGTCTTCGGGCCGATCAACCCCGACCACGATGACTTCGAAGCCCTGCCCGCGATGGCTCTCGTAGAACGTTTCGAGGTTGCCGATCTCGTAGGCGCAGTGTTTGCAATAGCTGGAGAAGAAATTCACCAGTACCACCTTGCCGCGCATGGCCTGGAGATCTAGTGGCAGGCCGGAAAACAGGGTCCCCTTCAGGGCCGGCGCCGGCTGATCGAGTTCCGGCGCCGCCGGGGCAGGCACGGCCAACAGCAAAAAGGCGAGAAAGCAGAAGCTATGCAATGCGGCCCGGAACGAGTTCATAGGGAATCATCAAATGGAGGTTGGAGACGAGCCAGTATACTTGTCTGCAAGCCGGTCAAGAACGGGAGGGCAACCAATGGCTCAGAACAGCACGGAAATAACCGCCGATGCGCAGGTGGCGCGCATATTCGAATGGCGGCGCGGATTCAACACGATTCACCTGATCGACCTCGGCGTGCATCTGGGCCTGTTCCGCGCGCTAGCGGAAATGCCGGGACAAAGTGGGGTCGAACTGGCAACACGCCTGGGCCTGCACGCGCCCTACGTTGATGTCTGGTGCAAGACGGCCTACGGCCTCGAGATCCTGGATGCGGATGAAGGAGGCAAATACAAGCTGGCGCCGCATTTCGATTCCATTCTGGCGGCACCTACCCATCCCCGCTATCTGGGGGGCTACGTGCGCCTTGGCACGGAGGTCGCAGCGGAGGACTTTCGCCGCTGCCGCGATGCTTTCCGCGACGGCAAGGTCAAGCCCTTCCAGGGCCGTGGCGACCATTTCAACCAGGCGATTGCCGAGTCGACGCAGGGCCTGCAGGTCGTGACCGCGAAGAAAATCCTGCCGGGCCTCGCAGGATTGATAGACAAACTGACAGCCGGCGGCGCAATCCTCGAAATCGGCTGCGGCACCGGGAATTTTCTGATGCAGGCAGCGAAAGCTTTTCCCAATGCGCGCATTGCCGGCGTCGACATCGACGACGAAAGCCTCGCGCTGGCGCGCGAGAAAATCGGCAAGGCGCAACTGCCCGGCCGCGTCGCCGTGCACAAGGAAAAGGTCGACGATGCAGCGGGCGCCTTTGACGCAGTGGTGATGATCGAAGTGCTGCACGAGATCGCGCCGTCGATTCGCCCGGCGGTGGTCGGCGCCGCGGCGCGAACGCTGAAACCCGGCGGCTGGATGGTGATCATCGACGAGACGTATCCGACGACGCTGGAAGAAGCGCGACGCCCCGAATTCCGTTTTCCGCTGCAGACGGGCTTCGAGGAACTGATCTGGGGCAACGTCATTCCCACGCGCGAGGAGCAGGAAATGCTCCTGCGCGACGCCGGCCTGAAAGGCGCGATCGGCCGCGAACTGATAGGGGAAGGGTTTACCGTGCTGACGGTGCAGCGTTAAGCGGTCGCGGCTAGGCCGCGAAAAACGCGCGCTCGACGAATAGCACCAGGCCGACAGCGAGGACGATCGCGGACACGGTCATGGCCAGCTTCGGTTCCCACGGGCGTTGGCGGATGCGCATCAGGATTGGCACCAGAAGGAGCACCACCGCGGCCTGGCCGGCTTCCACGCCCAGATTGAAGTTCAGCAGCGAGAGCAGCAGATTGTCCCGCGGCAGGCCGATTTCCTTG
>JBKJUC010000075.1:0-10393 GCA_046590325.1 Burkholderiales bacterium
CCTCGACGCTGAGCGCAAACGGATTGACCTTGATCTGCTGTGCCGTGAATGACTGACCGAGGCGTTCGTCGGCGAGCGTGGCAAGGCGGCGCTCGATCAACTGCGGCGCCAGGAAGAATCCCGCGCCGGCGTAAAGCAGGCATGCCACGACGCCAACAGCAAGAACGCTGACGAGAAGCCTGCCATGTCCGATTCTGGTCATCTGCTACGCAATGTAGTCATTGCAGTCAGTAGTCATTGCAGTCAATTCCGGGTCGGGACTGGGGTCGCAGGCTGGCCCGCATAAGCAAAGCGCGCGCAGGCCGCGAGGCTTGAAAAGCCAGTACCCAGCATCGTAAAGGTTCCTCTCACGGGGGCCGAGTGTATGTCTGCCAGCACACAGAGCAGGGGGACATACAGACCATGACAATCGTGACTGGAATGTCTGGCTGAACCAATGAAACGGGCGCCAATGGCGCCCGTCATCAGATCCAGCTGCGTGGAATAGCCATCCGGCTTACATGTCGCCTTACTTGCCGGGGTGGGCCGCCATGTGGCTTTGGACTTCATGCAGAGTCACGGTGCCATCGTTATCGTCGTCAATGGCATCGAAGTTCCTGGCCACGTGCAGCATCCTCTTCACTTCCCTGCGATCCAGGGTGCCGTCGCTATCCTTGTCGGCTTTCATGAAAGCGGCGTCTGTCTTTGCGTTCGTGCCTTGCCTGCTCGTGTCTTTCGCTTCGATCATCTCTTCTTTCTGGTTCGGATCTACAGCCCTCGACTGCGAGGTTTCTGCCGGCTTGGGGTCGGCCTTGACGTCGGTCGGGTCCTTGTCGGAAACGTGGACTGCCGACGCGCTAGCGGCGAACAGCCCGGCGACGCACAGCGCATCAATGTCACCCGTGACTGTCTGAAGCTGCAATGGGGCAGCGCACTGAACGACCGTCCACTTTTACTGCCGCGTAATCGACAAGGGTTCGCCGGGAGCGAGGAAGTCCAATTCGCCGAGGCACCCACACTGAGCGCGGTGGACCTCGTCGCGGCCCAGCAGCAGGTGTGCGCGCGGGTGCTGCGCCGGTTATCACGATCCTGGCGATGCGCGCGACATGGCCGACTGGCACCACTATGTGTGCGTTACTGAAATAACTGGGGCCCGCAGTACGCAAAAGCTTTTTCCGCTCCTTAACCCGTCATCCGAAACCTCGTCGCCCGCATCCACGTTCACGTGGCATCACGAGGCGTTTTCTTGTCGACGTTGACGAGTCAGCCCATGCCGGTGACGTGGTCGATCACGCCCTGGCAGGAAAGCGTGCTCCGCCCCCCACTTTCGACGTCTGGAAGCGTGCTCTGGCGCACAGACCTCACATCATGCGGGCGCTATTTTGCAATGGGCGATGTTGCAATGAATCGGCCCGCGCAGGCTGGATCATCTTATCGATCACTCTGGAGGTCACTCATGACTATTCCGCCAGGCACGACAGGCGACGTTCGCTCACAGGACGCGGCAGAAAACACTTTCACGCCCGAAGGCGGAATCGCGCCGCAAATTCGCCGCCATTATGTTGCGTGCCGCCACACCCCGCCCGCCGACATGCGGACCAGCGCGGACTTGCGCCCGATTTTGCATATGCCCGGCTCGCGCCCGCATTTGGCGCAAACGGATTACGTCATGCGCAAATTCGCTCGCCCACAATAGAGGGAAAATCCACATGAAACGTCTATTCGCTGCGGCCCTGGCGCTACCGGTACTCGCGCTTCTCGGAATTGGCACCGCCCTTGCAATGGGGCCGGATCCCGGCGGACACACGGGTGCGACGGTTACGCCCGAAACGACCAAAACCGGCAATGCGGCGGTCGATGCCGCACGTCAGTCCACCTCGGGCAGCAAGACCGAGACCAATTCCCCCGCCACCAGCACAACGCAGCGACCGCCGGCGAAAAAATAAGCCGTTGCACTCTCTCACTCATCGAAACGGACGCCGATAATACGGCGTCGGTGCTTGGGCTCTGCCTACCCAGTAATCAGTCATAATAAGCAGGGTCGGAGTGATTTCATTTTACTTGCGCCGAATATGGATGAACCCCATGGAGTTGCCGCGGAGAAAATTCCTGATTTCAGCGCTTGCCGGTGCGGCGATGTGTGCAATGTCGCCTGTATCGCTTGCACAGACACGCGTTAGCTTGCCGAGAGATTCAGCCAACCGCCGATTTTCGATTTTCTACAAGGGTGACAGGATCGGCGCGCACACGGTCTCGGCCACGGCAAACGGCGAAATGCGCGTCACCACCCATATCAAGATGGTGGTCAAAGTCCTGTTCCTGACCGTATTTTCGTTCAACCATCACTCGGAGGAGTATTGGCGCGACGGAATGCTGGTTTCGCTGAAAAGCGACACAACGGAACATGGCGAGAAGATTTCCGTAGAGGGAAGCGCGGTAGCTGAAGGGTTTCGGATCGTCAGCAAAAATGGGCCTTTCATCGCGGCTGCGAACGCATTGACATCGAACAGCCTTTGGACACCCGCAGTTCTCGAACAGCAGGTGCTGATCGACGCCCAGCACGGCGGCGTCATCGGCGTCAGTGCGCACAAGCTTGCCGAGGAGCAGGTGCTGGTCGCGGGCGAGCCCGTTCACGCCACGCGCTACCAATTCATCTCGCCCTACCTTGCCGGCAGCATCTGGTACGACGATCTGGACCGGTGGGTGCACGCTGAATTCGAGCGCGATGGATCGAAAGTGGAATATCGACTGGACGCGTGATTCGCGTCTCGTGAGGCATACAGGCCTATGAACATGCAACGTCGCACCTTGTCTTTACTTGCCGCCATTACAGCCTGTGTGCTCGCCGGCTGCACGGCGCTGTCCGTCGTTCTGAAGCCCGTACCGCTCACCATCGCCACGGGTACCCCTGGCAGCATCTATCATCCCGTTGGCAATGCAATCTGCCGTCTATTCAATCTTACGGATGCGGCTGATGCGGGGGCGTGCATTGCGGTGAGTTCCGAGGGTTCCCTGGCGAACCTGCAGCGCATTCTGCGCGGCAAGACCAAGCTCGGCCTGGCACAGTCCGATGTCGCGTACGCCGCCTTCCGTGGCGAACGGGTCTTTTCGGCAGCGGGCGCCAATACGGATTTGCGCAGTCTGATCGCGCTGCACTCGGAATCTTTCACTATCGTGGCGCGCGCTGATTCGGGCATCCGCGATTTCCAGGATCTGCGGGGCAAGCGCGTCGGGCTCGGTACGAGCGGCGCGGGGTATGCCGTCACCCGCGACACGGTTCTCGAATTCTACGGTTGGACCATATCGGATTTCGATCGGTTGCTCGAGGTCGGGCCGGCCGAGCAGAACCGCACCCTTTGCGACAACATCGTCGACGCCATCATCTTTGAGGCGGGACATCCAAACGGATTGACCCAGGAAGCGACGTCCCAGTGTCACGCGAAGCTGGTGCGCGTGTCGGGGCCGCCGGTCGATCGGCTCGTCGCCGCGCATCCCTATTTCGTCGGATCTTTCATTCCGGGCGGCCTCTACGCCGGCAACCCGGATGACGTGGCCACCTTCGGAACGCGCACACTGCTCCTGACATCGGCCCGGCTGAGCAACGATCTCGCCTATGCCCTGGTGAAGGCGGTGCTCGGGAATTTCGACGATTTCCGTCGACTCCATCCCGCCCTGCTCATACTGAAGCCTGCAGACATGGTCCCGAGTGCAGCCGTGATACCGATCCACCCCGGGGCCTTGCGCTACTTCCGCGAGGCGGGCCTGGTCCGTTAGGTGCCACACGACACGTAAGGAATTAATGGGCTGGAATTAATGGGGTCAGACTCGAATTGTTCACGAGTTCATGTCCGAAATGGAGTCTGACCCCAATTACGCTTCAGCGCGCGCTGTCCTGCACCTTTGCGCCAGGCTCGGGCAGATCGGGCAACGTTCCGGCGAGATCGCGTAGCGTAATGTTGCCAAGCGCGGCTTCGGTCGCGTCGTCGAAGCGCTGCATGAGTTCCTCGACTGCCTCGTAGCCTGTCAGCGCCTCGGGGCTGGCAGGCCGATCCCCTCCCTCCGTGCGCACTGCGTCGAGCAATTCCTTGGCGCCCACCGTGGCCAGGTCGCGCGCCGGCAGCCAGGCGGGTGGATCATCGCCGGTCGAAGACAGGATGCGACGAGCTTCCAGCGCGTCGAGCACCTGCTCGATCGCGCGCATCGGCACCTTCAGGGCCTGCGCCAGCATTTGCGCACTCCACGCGGCGCTGCCGGCGATATGATGGCGCGCGATCAGGCTCATGATCTGCAACGCAAGCCGTTCGCGCATGCGATTCGACAGGCGCGGCTCGCCGCTTTTTTTCATCACGTACTCCGGATGCTGCACGTAGAACGCCACGCTGGCGCCGAACAGCAGGATCAGCCAGTTCAGGTACAGCCAGAGCATGAACAGGATCAGGATCGCGAAGCCGGAATAGATCGCCGAGTACTGCGTCGAGGAGGCGACGAATTGCGCGAAGGCCCATCCGGCCGACTGCCAAAGGATGCCGCCGACCAGCGCGCCGGCCAGAGCCGGACCGATGCGCACCCGGGTATTCGGCATGAAACTGTAGAAGAAGGCGAAGGCGCCGATCACCAGCGCATACGGCACCAGCCTGCCCGCTTGCATTGCCACCCAGCCGATCGCCTCGATCTGCATCGCGTCGCGCACCAGTCCGACGCTGGTGGCCGCCGCGGTGATGCCGATCGCCGAAAAAACCAGAACCGGACCGATCAGCATTGCCGACAGGTAACGGCTGAAGCGTGCGCCGATGCCACGCTGGGATTGCACGTGCCAGATGAAATTGAACGATTCCTCGATCTTTTGCATCAGGGATACGGCGGTGTACACCAGCAGCGCCAGGCCCGCGGAACCGAGCACGCCGACGTTGATGTTCTCGATGAACTGGACGATTTGCGCGGTAACCTCGACACCCTTGTCGCCGAGCGGCTCCAGGAACGTCAGCAATGCGGGCTGGATCTGGTTGTAGACGCCGAAGGCCTTCAAGACCGAAAAGCTGATCGCCAGCAAGGGCACGATCGACAGCAGCGTGGTGTAGACCAGGCCCATCGAGCGCAGCGTCAACTGGCCCTGCGCCAGATCGCGTACCAGCACCATCGCCAGGCGCGCGAAGCCTACCAGCGTTGCGTGCACGCGCGGTCGCGAACCGGCGCGTGCGCGCCAGATCTTCTCGTCGAGCGACTTCAACAACGCTGCCGGTTTCCAATTCATGCGATGGACAACTCCGGGAAATAATGAAAGGACGGGTTCGTGCGTCGGATTCATTGTAGTCGGCACCACGGGAGATGTCGCGCCGGATCGGGCGACATCGTGCATCGCGCGTAAGCCGCACTGGTGACTGCAGCAATAAATCGGGCCGGCCGCTATGGAAAGCAACCGGCCCGCAAGATTAATTACCAGACGCTGCGCGCGTCCGCGCGCAGCGGGCGCTAGCCCATGAACTCCCGGACGATGCGATTGAACTTCACCGGATTCTCCATGAACATGAAGTGATTGCCACCTTCGGCCTCCTCGAAGATTTCCACGCGCGAACCCTTGATCTGGCTGGCGACCCACTCCTGCGATTTCCAGCCCACCAGGCTGGTTTTTGCGCCGACTACCAGCGTCGGGATGTTGATGCGCGGGATCTGGTCGCGCCAGTCATTCGTGGCATGGTCGTAGAGCAGGCGCGCGGCATAGGGCCTGGGCATCTTCAGGTTCTGCTGGATCACCCAGTTGAGCTCGTCGCGCGGATATTGCTTGGTGTACATGCCGGTGATGAAGCCCTCGGTGGTCTTGACGCCATCCGCGCCCGCCAGCGCATTGGTCACGTCATACAACGAGTTCTTGTCGAGAATGGCACCGGCATCGACTTTCTCCGCGTCGGACCAGATCGGATTGGCGGTGATCATCGGCATCTGGTCGATCAGGATCAACTTCGACAGCCGGTCCGAACCGTACAACTCCCAGTACCCCCAGATCACCGAGCAGCCCATCGAATGCCCGGCGAGCGTGACATCCTTCAGGCCCTTCGCAACGAGGAATTCGTGCACGTCGGCGGACAGGCGCTGGATGCGGTAGCCATATGTTGGCTTGTCGGATTCGCCATGGCCGCGCATGTCGATGGCGATGACATGGTATTTGTCACTCAGGTCTTCGATCTGGTGCTTGAATTGCGCGGCGGTCTGCGACCAGCCGGGAATCATTACCAGCGTTTTGCCCGATCCGGCCTCGACGTAGTGCAAGCGCACGCCATCGCTGGTTGTAAAGGAACCCTCCTTCTGGCCGCCCATGGATTGCGGCGCCATGCTCTGGCAAGCGGCCAGTGCAGCAAAAGCAATGGCGGCCGTAATCCGCGCCACCCATCTTGTCCATCCGATATCGTGCGACATGATTTCTCCCGGTTGAAGTTCGTTTTATGGGCAACGGGCGGCATCGACCCGCAGGACTGCGTGCCGCAGCCATCGCCGAACCATGCTATGCCTGCGCCATGGACGACGTCAAACCTGAAACTTTATATTGCCCATCGGGTCGTTAATAATGCGAACAATCAACCCACATAGCCTTTCGCTGGCTTCGCAATCCAGGCCCGACGCGACATGACAACCCCCCTACGCTCCGCACTCATCGTCGGCGCTGGCATCGCCGGCCTGGCCTGCGCCACCGAGCTGGCGCGCGCTGGCATCAGCGTTACTTTGCTCGATAAGGGCCGTCGCGCCGGCGGGCGCGTGGCCACGCGCCGGATTCAAGGCATGGCATTCAATCACGGCGCGCAATTCGCCACGGCGCGCGGCGAAGGCTTCGCTGCGCTGCTCGCGCGAGCGCAGGCGACCGGACAAGCCGCGCCCTGGATGGCCGCGGGCGGCGACGGCCGGCGTATCGCCTTCATGCCTGGCATGTCGGCCTTGCCGGCGGCGATGACGGTACAGGCCGTGACGCTGGGCGCTGTACTCATGAACGAGCGCCACGCCGCTTTCCTGCATCACGGCGATGCTGGCTGGCATGTGCGTCATCTTTCTGCTGGCGAACTGCGCGCCGGAGCAGTTACAGAAAGCGGCGGCGAGTTGTCGGCAGCACACGATGCGGTGTTACTCGCCTTGCCGGCGCCCCAGGCGCGGGCCCTGCTGGCAAGCGCGGCCCATCCGTTCGCCGCCATGGCCGCGCGCGCAGTGATGGCGCCGTGCTGGGCTGTCATGGCACAGTTCACGGAGTGGGTGCAAGGCACGGATGTGCTGCAGAATGAAAGCGGCACGATCGCTTGGGCCGCACGCGAGGGATCGCGACCGGGCCGGGCCGCGCGCCCGGATGCGTGGACGTTGCACGCCAGCGCCAATTGGAGCCGCGCGCATCTGGAAGAGAGCGCTGAATCCGTCGCGCAGGCACTGCTCAGTGAGTTCCGCGCGCTCGCCGGCGCGCCCGCGCCCGACTTCGCGCAGACCCATCGCTGGCGCCACGCATTGGTCGAGACCGCCATCGGCACACCCTGCCTGTGGGACCCAGCGGCAAGACTGGGCGCATGTGGTGATTGGTGCCTGGGCGGGCGCATCGAAGCGGCGTACGACAGCGGGGTCAGCCTCGCGCAATCGGTGCTGAATGCAGGTTAGCCCACTGCGCTTGGCGATTGGCGATTGGCGCTTGGCGCTTGGCGCGCGGCCTGTGCACTATACTGTCAAGACTCGACCATGGACTGGGCTCGCAATGATTCGGCACTTGAAAGCGACTGCCAGGCATGGCTTCTCGCAGCCGATCCTGGGCAACTCGATCAGGATCGCGCTGGTGGTCGGCACGATCTTGAACGTCATCAACCAGGGCGACAGGCTTTTTTCCGGTAGCGGAATCCTGTTGGCCAGCCTGCTGCTCAATTACGTTGTGCCGTTCCGCGTGGCGACTTTCAGCGCGTCCCGGCATGCAATGCATCAACCATCGACGCGCCGATGACCAGACGGGTCGTCAATCCATTGCCAGGCCACAATAAGGCATGCCGCCTTCCCCGATTTAATTTTTTTAAAGGAGGACCCAATGAAGCCTGAATCCAGACTCCCCCTGGCGTTGTTACTACTGCGCATCGGCGTATTCATCGTGTTCTTCATCTGGACACTGGATAAGCTCCTGCGTCCCGAGCACGCGGCCTCCATTTTTGAACGCTATTACTTTTTTTCCGGCCTCGGCCGGCAGGCCGCCTACCTGATCGGCAGCGTCGAGATGCTGCTGATTATTGGCTTCGTACTCGGACTGGCGAAGCGCGTGACCTACGGCGTGGTGCTGATCCTGCACGCCCTCTCAACGCTGGCCACGTTCGCAAAGTATGTGACGCCGTTCGAAGCCCACAATCTCCTGTACTTCGCCGCCTGGCCGATGCTCGCCGCCTGCGTAACGCTCTACTTGTTGCGTGACGCGGATACCTTGTGGATTGTCGGCAGGCATCGCTGAATCGGGACCGGCTGGAGCCTGGCACGAGCCCGCCATGATGAAGCGCCTCTATCCCGATCCGTTGCCGCAAGTGCATCCGCTGCCGGAACTGCTCGCCGCGGGCAAACGCAAGCAGTGGTATGAGGAAATGAAGGCCGCCATGCAGGTGCCATGGATGGGCGTGGTGACCATGGCCTACGCGCACTACCCCGTTTTTTTTGAAACCCTCTGGCAAGGCGCGCAACCGCTTGTGCGCAGCCAGGCTTTCGTCGATGCCAGCGTGGCGTTACGCGAATTCACCGAATCGCAGGCAGCGACGCTGCAACCGCCGCCGATCGCAGCGCGCTTGCGCGACCTGGGCTATGCCCGCGCGGAACTCGACCAGATCCGCGCAATGGTCGAAATCTTCTCGCACGGCAACTTTCCCTATCTGCTGCTTGCGACCATCGTGCGCCTGCTCCTAGAGGGCGAGGACATGGCCGGGCGCGGCGATGCGCCGCCATTCGCCGGACGCCACGCACCCGACGCGGGCATGCCCCTGGTGTTGATGGAAACGCATCACGCGGACGCGCAGACACGGGCCGTCTACGATGACGTGAAGCGCACGCTTGGATTGCCCTTCGTCAACACCGACTATCGCGCATTGGCGCGCTGGCCCAGTTATTTCTCGCTGGCCTGGGGCGACCTGAAAACCGTTATTCCGACGCCGGCCTATGACGCGATCCGCGAAGCCATCCATGTGCGTGCCGTCTCGTTTGCCGCGCAAGATCTGCCCAATCCGGGCGGCCTGCTCAGCACGGGCTTGCGCGCAGCGGCGGAGCGCGATGCGAGCAGCACGGAAGTCCTGCAGGTGGCGCGCCTGTTCCAGTGGCTGCTGCCGGGCCTGGTCACCAACATCGCCTTGCTGCGCGCGCAATTGCGTGACGACTGACGCGCCCGCACCTTTGAACGCAGGTAATTAATGGGCTCGGACTCGAACTTTTGTCTTCGAATTAGTGGCGAAAATGGCGAGAATGGAGTCTGACCGCTTTAATTATTGACTCCGTTAATTATTGCCGACTCGGGAGGAAGAACAAGCATGAAAATAACCGACATCCAGACCATGCAACTGGCCGGGCCGCCTCTTTCCGCGGCGGTCAAACCCGCCTGGGCGCCGGGCAGCGAATGGCCGCGCTTCTGGGGCACACTCGTCAAGGTCTTCACCGACGAAGGCATCGTCGGCATCGGCTCTCCCGGCTACGGCATTTCGCCATTGATCGATTCGTGGATCAAGCCGCAACTCATCGGCCAGGACCCCTTCGACCTGGAACGTCACGCGCGCATATTCCGCAACGCCAACGCCGGCTGGGGCGTGGAGATCGCGCTGTGGGACATTATCGGCAAGGCCTGCGGTCAGCCGCTGTACAAACTCTGGGGCGGTTATCGAGATCGCATGCCGGCCTACGCTTCCTGCATCGAGGTGCGCGAACCGGCACGCCGCGCCGATGACATCCTGCGTATCAAGGCCGACGGCTGGCGCGCAACCAAGCTGCGCATCCATGAAGCCACGATCAAGGCCGACATAGCGCAGGTCGAAGCCGTGCGCCGTGCTGTTGGCGACGACTTCACCCTGATGGTGGACGCCAACCAGGCGCAACTGCCCGGCACGCTGCAGCCCGAGCCGGGGCCGATCTGGAACTATGAGCGCGCGCTGCACACCGCGCGCGAGCTCGAGCGACTCGGCGTCTACTGGCTCGAAGAGCCGCTCGATCGCTACGACTTCGACAATCTTGCGCGCCTTGCCGCGGCGGTTGATATCCCGATCGCGGGCGGCGAGAACAACACCGGCTTGCACGAGTATCGCTGGCTCGTCGAACGCAACTGCTACGACATCCTGCAACCCGAAGCGATGGTCGGCGGGACCATGTCGGAGCTGCGCAAGGCCTGCGCTTTCGCGGAGATGCACCACAAGCTGTGCGCGCCGCATCACGGCGGCGGCGGACTCGG
>JBKJUC010000020.1:0-66571 GCA_046590325.1 Burkholderiales bacterium
CTTGGCGTGCATGTCGAGGCGTGTTCCAACGAGGCCTCCGCCGCGGCCATGCTCGGTGCGTCGATTCACTACCCGCTGCGCGGCGCGGTGACCTGGAAGTCCA
This sequence comes from Burkholderiales bacterium, assembly GCA_046590325.1. Taxonomy (GTDB): domain Bacteria; phylum Pseudomonadota; class Gammaproteobacteria; order Burkholderiales; family JACQAP01; genus JACQAP01. The sequence goes on from JBKJUC010000020.1 coordinate 104, forward strand.
TCGTCGGCACCAACGTGGCAGCCGATGCGCTTTCCAATTTGTCGTCCCCGGGCGTGACGGGTGGCGCGCTGATCGTGGTGGGCGAGGATTACGGCGAAGGCGCCAGCGTCATCCAGGAGCGCACCCACGCCTATGCGCTCAAGTCGTCGATGCTCATGCTGGATCCACGGCCGGAACTTTCCTGCATGGTGCGCATGGTCGAGGAAGGTTTTTGCCTGTCGGAAGCTTCCAGCATGCCGGCCTTGCTCGAGCTGCGCATCCGTGCCTGTCACATGCGCGGCAGCTTCGTCTGCAAGGACAACATTGCGCCGACGGTGTCAACGCGCCACCTGATGGAGGAACCGGCGAAGTTCGACTACTCGCGGCTTGCCCATCCGCCGGTGACCTTCCGCCATGAAAAGCTCAAGGGCGAGCAGCGCATTCCGGCCGCACGGCGTTACATCGCCGAACACGGCCTCAACGAATTGTTTGCGGGCAGGCGCGACGACGTCGGCCTGATCGTGCAGGGCGGGCTGTACAACTCGTTGGTCCGCGCGCTGCAGCAGTTCGGCCTGGCCGATGCGTTTGGCGAGTCGGAGATTCCGATCTTCGTGCTCAACGTGACCTTCCCGCTGGTGCCGGAGGAGATCTCTACTTTCTGCTCCGGCAAGCGCGCCGTGCTGATGGTCGAAGAAGGCCAGCCCGAGTACATCGAGCAGGAGATCCTCGCCACGCTCCGCAGGCTCGACATCAATACACCGATCCACGGCAAGGACATGCTGATGGCCGCGGGCGAGTACACCGTCGAGGTCATGGCGGGCGGGCTGGAGAAGTTCCTCGAGCGCCATCTGCCCGGCAGCCTTGGCGAGCCGGGAAAAGGCTGGCTGAAGGGCAATGCACAGCGCCGCCAACGGGTGGCGCAACAACTGTCGGCACCGCTGCCGGCGCGGCCGCCCCAATTCTGCGTCGGCTGTCCGGAGCGTCCCGTGTTTGCCGCACTCAAGCTTTCGCAGGCCGACGTCGGTGCGACGCACATTGCCGCGGATATCGGTTGTCATTCGTTTTCCACGTTCGAGCCGTTTTCCTTCGGCCACTCGATACTCGGCTACGGGATGAGCCTGGCCAGCCGCGCCGGTGTTTCGCCGATGATGAAACGGCGGGTGCTGTCGATCATGGGTGATGGCGGGTTCTGGCACAACGGACTGCTGACTGGCGTGCAGTCGGCGCTGTTCAACGGCGACGATGCGGTGTTGTTGATTTTCAAGAACGGTTACACCTCGGCTACCGGAACCCAGGAGTTAATCTCAACCCCCGACGACGATGTCAAAGCCGCGACGCAGGACAAGCAGAAAAGCCTCATGCACCACAACCAGACCATCGAAAAAACGCTGACGGGCATGGGAGTGCAGTGGATGCGCACGGTGCACACTTACCACGTGCGGAAGATGCGCAAGACCCTGGACGCAGCCTTCACGTCGGAATTCAACGGCCTCAAGGTCATCATCGCCGAGGGCGAATGCCAGCTGGAACGGCAGCGCCGCATCCGGCCATGGATCGCCGGACTGCTCAAGGCGGGCAAGCGCGTGGTGCGCGTGAAGTATGGCGTTGACGAGGATGTATGTTCCGGGGATCACGCCTGCATCCGCCTGTCGGGATGCCCCACTTTGACATTGAAGGACAGTTCCGATCCGCTCAGGGTCGATCCGGTCGCCACGGTGATCGACGGCTGCGTGGGCTGCGGCCTGTGCGGCGAGAATGCGCACGCCGCGACGCTGTGCCCCTCGTTCTATCGCGCCGAGGTGATCCGCAATCCGCGGCTTCATGAGCGCATTCTCGACGGCTTGCGTGGCTCGGTCATCAAGCTCTTGCAAACGGCATGATTTACCACGGAGGCACAGAGGCACGGAGGAAGCGGGGCGTGAACCGCCAGGATTCTTTTCCATACCCCTTGAGGGGTGCGCCAAGACCTGCAATGAACAATCCGGAGGTCTTTCGGTGTTTTCTCTGTGGCTCTGTGCTCCTGTGGTGAAAAGACGTCTTTAGAAATCCATGATTCCAGACGCTACTCAACGACCCCTCTCTCTGCTGATCTGCGCCCTCGGCGGAGAAGGCGGCGGCGTGTTGGCCGAGTGGCTGGTGGAAACCGCCACGCGCTGCGGCTACAGTGCGCAGAGCACTTCGATTCCCGGGGTGGCGCAACGCACCGGCTCGACGACCTATTACTTCGAAGTCTTTCCCGTGACCCTTGCCGGACTGGGTGGGCGCAAGCCCGTGTTCAGCCTGTATCCCGTGCCGGGCGGGCTGGACGTGCTGGTTTCCTCGGAACTGCTGGAGACCGTGCGGCACATCGGCAATGGCATGGCCTCGGCAGACCGCACACTGGTGGTCACTTCCAGCGCCCGCACACTGACGACGGCCGAAAAGATGCAGCTTGCCGATGGCCGTGCGCCATCCGCGGAATTATTGGCCACGGTTCAAGCCAACAGCCGATCCGCACGCATATTCGACATGGCGGAGGTGGCGCGGGAGACGGGCACGGTATTGAGTGCCGTGCTGTTCGGTGCAATAGCCGGCAGCGGCGTCCTGCCTTTCCCTCGCGAGGCCTTCGAGGAAACGATACGCAAGTCGGGCAAGGGCGTGGAAGCGAGCCTGCGCGGCTTCGCCCGCGCCTGCGACATCGTGAGCCAGGGCCTGGTCCGGCAGGCGCCTGTTTCGCCGCTGCCGTCCGGGGCAGCAGATCTTCCGGCCGACTTCGCGCGGGAATTTCCTGCGCCGACACATGCAATGCTGGCCGCCGGTTACGCGCGCATGCTGGAGTATCAGGATCGCGACTACGCGCAGTTGTACGTGCAGCGCTTGCGCCGCATCCTGGACGCCGAACGCGCCGCCGATCTTTCCGGCCGCAGGGAATGTGCGATCACCAGCGAAACCGCGCGTTATCTTGCATTGTGGATGGCCTTCGACGATATCGTGCGCGTCGCCGACCTCAAGTGCCGCGCCAGCCGCTACGCTCGCGTGCGCCAGGAGGTCAAAGCCGGCGCTGACGACCTCGTCCGGGTTTACGACCATTTCAAACCTGGTACTCCTGAGATCGCGGCCCTGCTGCCGGACCGCATCTCGCGTGCATTGATGCGATGGGATGCGCGTCGCCGCCTGGCCGGCAAGGACGCCTTCGCGCTGCCGCTCAAGATCGGTACGCACACGATTTTCGGATTCGTCGCTCTGCGCATCCTCGCCGGGCTCCGGGGTTTGCGGCGCCGCGGCGGCCGGTTCGCGAGGGAGCAGGCGATGATCGGTCGCTGGCTGGACGCAGTGGAACAGGGCACGCGCACCGACTGGCAGTTGGGACGGGAGATCGCCCTTTGCGGCCGGCTGATCAAGGGCTATGGCACCACCAACGAGCGCGGCAAGGAAAACCTGCTGTACGTGCTGGATCACCTGGCCGTCGCGGGCGGATTCTCCTCTGCGCAGGTCCGCGCCGACGCGATCCGGGCAGCGCGCATTGCCGCTCTTGAAGATGAAGGCGGCAATGCGCTCGACCAGGCCCTCGTCAAACACGGCGCGCTCCCGCGTCCCGTCAAGGCGCAGCCTGTGATGTGGGTGAAAAAGCAGCGCAGCACGCTATCCTGAGTGCACTGCCTCTTTAGTGGCGCGCCGGGCGATGCGTTGACAAAGGCGGCTGCTGGTCTAAACTGAGCCCTGAAACATATGGAACCAATTATGGGTCATGGCCGGAACTGTTTCGCCAAGGATTTTTCGCCGTGGAGATAAAATGAAAACAGTTCAGCAGCTCCTGGAGTCAAAGCGTCATGGGGTAGCATCTGTAGCGCCTGAAACCAGCGTACTCGATGCGTTGAAGGTGATGGCGGAAAAGGAAATCGGCGCTGTGCTCGTGCTCGATGGCGACGCGCTGGCCGGCATATTTTCCGAGCGTGACTATGCGCGCAAGGTGGTGCTGCAAGGCAAAGCGTCGAAGGACACGCCCGTGCGCGAGATCATGACCGAGAAGGTTGTTTGCGTGCACCCGGAGCAGACCATCGAGGACTGCATGGGCCTGATGACCGATAAGCGCGTCCGCCACCTGCCGGTGCTGCAGGGCAGGAAAGTCATCGGCGTCGTGTCGATCGGCGACGTTGTCAAGGAAATGCTGGTCGAGAAAGAATTCTTGATCAAGCAACTTGAGAGCTACATCCACAGCTGACCCGCATTGTGGCCGCTGGTCCGGCCATCAACTCCAGGTCCTTTCAATGTTAAAGGTTCTATTGCCGGCGCTGCTCGTTGCCGTTTTGTTGTGTGGTTGCAAGACGCAGTCCGCGTTGACCGCGGACGCCACCAACTGCGGTCGCACCCAGGTGGACATCATCAAAAGCCGATATTCGCGGGATGGCACGACCACCGCGTGGTGTGCGAAATGCAAGGGCAGGATTTATCACTGTGTTTCGAATCCGGAACGCAGCCGGGTGGAGTGCAGGGAAGGCAACCCGGAAAATGTCTGCGACTGATCACCATCGCCCCTGGTTTGCGTTGCCAAGCTGGAATCCGGCCGTCATTCGTGTTTTTTCCACGAGCGGCCGCAACGTCCATTCCGAAGTCATGCGCGACGGAGCTGTCAGTGCTGGCGCGCTCCTTGCCTGAGGGGTCTACGCAATAGCAATCTCATGCGTGAGCAATATCAAATGAATGCTTCACTTCGAATCGCGGGTGCCATTGCTACTTGTCTGACTGCCTTTGCCTGGCCGTTTGGTTCTGCAGCAGCCGAAGACCGCGCAAGTTCGGCGCCCGCTCCTGCACGTGCGGATTCCCTGGACTTCCGCATGCGGGGCGAATTGCGCAACGAATACGTCGATTACCAGCAGGGCGGCGGCGCCAACCTGATCGTCCCCAGGCTGGATTACGCCGTCACACCTGCATTTTCGCTACGGATCGAGGCGCCGGTCGTGACCTCGGGGCCCGAACTCGCCGGTGAAAGCAACCAGTCCGGCTTCGGCGATCTTTTGTTCCGGGCCAGCTATCGGGTTGTCCGCACCAGTGGCTATGCGGCGGTCATTGGCAGCGAACTGTTGCTCGATACGGCGTCGAAGGATTCGCTGGGCTACGGCAAGGAAGTGCTGGCGCCCCTCGCCTACGCGTCAATCGACATTCCCCGTTGCCGGTCGGTGCTGTTTCCGTTCATCCAGCATTACTTCACCATAGGTGGTGACGATTCGCGGCCGGATGTCAATTACACCAGTATCAAGGCAGCGATGCTGACCCGCTGGCCCGACCGTATTTATACCGTGGTGGAACCGCAACTCATCGTAGACCATGAACGCGCTGGCCGGATCGGCGCTACCGTGGAAGCGGAGGGCGGGCGATTCCTCACCCGTCAACTGGCGGTCTGGGCCCGGCCAGGCATCGGCCTGCATGGCGACGACCTGCCGCAGGTCTTTAACTGGAACCTGAAGATCGGCGTGCGCTACACGTTTTGATCGGCGGCGGCTGAAACAGAAACGGGCAGCGCATGCGCTGCCCGTTTTCGTTGGGATGCCGCGCTGTCAGTTCTTGACGGCTTCGACTTCGATGCTGATCTTGACCTCGTCGCCCACTGCGGGAACATAGGCGCTCAGGCCAAAATCGCTGCGTTTGATGACTGCAGTGGCATTGGCGCCGCAGACTGGTTTCTTGGTCATTGGGTGCGCGCCGCAATTAAATGCGGTGACGGTCAGGCTGACGGGCTTTGTCACGCCCAGCAAGGTCAGTTCGCCGTCGGCACCCGAGAGTTTGTCGCCGTTAAACTTGAGCTTGCTGGCCTTGTACGTGAGCGTAGGGAACTTGGCTACATTGAAGAACTCGTCGCTCTTCAGGTGTTCGTCACGCTTTCCGTGGCCGGTATCCAGGGAGGTCGCGTCGATGGTGATCTCGATGCTGCCGCTCTTGGCGGCGGCATCCAGCATGATCTTGCCGCTGGTGGCGTCGAACGTGCCGCGCAGGGTGGAAAAGCCGAGGTGGTTGATTTCGAAGCTCGGATAAGTGTGACTGGGATCCACGGTGTAAGAATCTGCCGCGATGGCGGGCAGGGCGAATGCCGCCGACACGAGTACTGCTGCAAGTCTGGTTTTCAAATCAATTCTCCTTCGCTGGTTTTAAAAAACGCCACGGCGCACTGCCGGACGGCGCGGTGACGGACTGCTGCTATTTATTCCCTGTAGTGACGATTCTAAAACGCACCTGGACTTCGTCGGCGACCGTCTCGGTATCCGACCAGATGCCTTCCCCGATCTTGTATTGCAGACGCAGCAGCGGGAACGCACCCTCGAAGGTGCTGCTGCCGCCGACGGTCCTCACGGTGACCGGAAAGGTTACATCGCGGCTGATGCCCTTGATCGAGAGATTTCCCTTCACCTCCAGCTTGTCCTGAGCAACGGATTTGACCGAACTGGAAACGAACTTTGCGCTGGGAAAGGCGGCGATGTTGAACCAGGATTTTTTCCCGACCTCGAAGTCGGCTTCCGAGCTTCCGGTATCAACGCTGCCCAGGTCCACCTCGATCTGCGCTTTCGAAGCGGCGGGCTTCTTCGGGTCGTAAGCGACCTGCGCGGTGAATTTTCCGAAGCGGCCATCCACCGGCACGTTCATCTGTCTGGACACGAAACTGATCTGGCTCCTGGTGTAGTCCACGCTGTCCGCCATGGCGGTAGTGCCCAACATGGAAAGAACTGCCGCCAAGGCGATGGCTGTCTTGAACTTCATGCGTTTTTGCTCCGGGGTTTGACGAGCGGGAACATTCGGGCCAGCACGTCGTCGCGATCCAGCAGATGATGCTTCAGCGCCGCGGCGACATGCAGTACGACCAGTGCGAGCATGGAAATGTTCAGGAACTGGTGCGCATCCTTCAGTTGATCGGCGAGGGCCTTGTCCTTGGCCAGCACGTCGGGAATCGGCAGGATGCCAAGATAGACCACCTGGAAGCCGGAGGCCGAACTCATCAGCCAGCCGGAAATCGGGATCGCGAGCGTCAGTGCATATAACACCACATGGGTCACTGCCGCGGCGCGGTGCTGCCAGGCGGGCATCGAGGGCGGTGAGGGCGGCGGGCGATGGCCAAGCCGCCATAACAGCCGGAACAGCACCAGCGCGAAAATTGTCACACCGATCCACTTGTGATACGAGTAGAGCTTGAGCTTCGTGGGCGAGAGGGGTAACTCGTGCATGTAGACCCCGAGCGCGAAAGTTCCGAAAATGATCAGCGCGATCACCCAGTGCAGGCCGATGGCGACGCGGGTATAGCGCTGCATGTCAGGTCGCCCTCATCGCCGAGTGCGCATCGCGCAGCGCGTCGCGCAGGCACTGTAGCAGTTCCCGGGCTTGATCCAATTCGTCGGCTGACAGTACCGTGAACGCCTTCTTGACGTGCGCCGTGTGCTCGGGAAATACCTTTCCGAACATGCGTGTGCCTGCCGCGGTCAGGGACACGAAAACCTGGCGCCGGTCGGCGTCGGACGGTCCGCGGCGAATGAGGCCCCGCGCTTCCATCCTGTCGAGGACGCCGGTCAGGGTGCCTTTGGTGATCAGGGTTTTTTCGCCTAGTTCCCGGCAAGTCATGCCGGATGTATTCCCCAGGGTTGCGAGGATGTCGAACTGGGCGGGCGTCAGCCCCAGGCTGCGTACGTGCGATCCCGAATAGGCCTCGAACGCCTGGTAACACTCGGCCAGGGAACGCAGGGTTCTAAGGAAGTTCTCGCCATTCATAACAAGGCATTCCGGGGATATTGTTCTAATAAGGACTATTTTTATCCTGGCTCGGTCTGCTGTCAACAGGCATCGGCGGCTACGTCACAGGTGACGCGCGCAGCCTGGTTGACGGCCCGCCGTCGCCCGCCCAAACTCGCCAGCTTTCGACAACCGGGGGGAGGCACGTGTTCGGGTCACTCATAATCGGCGATGAAATCCTGTCCGGTAAGCGGCAGGACAAGCACTTTCCGAAAGTCATAACGCTGCTCCGGGCGCGGGGGCTGGAACTGGGATGGAGCATGGTCCTGCCCGATGACCCGGAAGTGATAACGGCAGTGCTGTCCAGCACCCTGGCACGCGATGACATCGTCTTCTGTTTCGGCGGTATCGGTGCCACGCCCGACGACCACACCCGGCAATGCGCCGCCAGGGCGGCAGGTGTGGAACTGCTGCTCCACCCGGAGGCGAAACGCGAACTCGAGGCCCGCTTCGGCGCGGACGCCTATCCGAAACGCATTGAGATGGGCGTATTCCCGGCGGGCAGCCGCATCATCCCGAATCCCTACAACCGGGTGCCCGGATTCAGTTACGCGCGGCACCATTTCCTGCCGGGTTTCCCGGAGATGGCCTGGCCGATGATGGAGTGGGTACTCGACAACGAGTATCCGCACTTGCACAACCAGGTCCCGCCGGTGGATCTGGCAATCGTGGTCAAGGATGCGGGCGAGAGCCAGTTGATCGACCTCATGAATGCCTGCATCGCCCGCTATCCGGCGCTGAAACTGTTCAGCCTTCCGAGCTTCACTCCTGCCGGCCGCCGCATCGAGCTCGGTATCCGCGGCGAAGTTAAGCTTGCGGAACAGGCCCTGGATTTCCTGCAGAAGGGTGTCAGTGCCCTGGGTTTTGCGTGGGAACCGAGAAAACAGGATTGAGGCTCGGGGATCGAGGATTGAGCAAGATCAGGAACTCCAACGACTCGATGCAAGCCCCAATTCCCAATCCCCGCTTAACCCCATTTCCGCCAAGCGTCCGTTTACAGGGTGTCTTCATCACAAGGAGTGCACCATGCGACGCCTGTTTGGATTCATTTTCTGTTCTCTTCTTGCCGGTTCGACTTTAGCCGCCGGCAATCTTGCCGATATTGAGATTTACGACCGCGCCAGCGGCCGCACGCTGCCGGTCCATGAAAGCGGTGGCCGCTGGTATGTTGCCGGCAAACCCGGCAATGAATATCAGGTCACGGTGCGAAACCGCAGCGGGGGGGACCTGCTTGCGGTCATCTCGGTTGATGGGGTCAACGTGGTCAGTGGCGAAACCGCCGCGCAATGGCAAAGCGGCTACGTGATAGACCGCGGGCGCTCCTTGTCCATCAAGGGATGGCGTAAGAGTCTTGAGAAAGTCGCGGCTTTCTACTTCACGGATCTCGGCGACTCCTATGCGGCGAGGACCGGGCGGCCGGACAATGTCGGCGTGATCGGCGTCGCTGTCTTCAAGCGCAAGCCGGAACCGGTTGTCGAACTGGAAGAGTCGAGGTCTCGCGCCGACGCTGCCGGATCCGCTGCCGAGCATTCCGCACGCTCTGTGCCGCAAGCGGCGCAGAAAAGCATCGGAACCGGACATGGCCGTGTGCAGGTATCGGCGGCCCGCTATGTCGAATTCGAACGCGATTCCAATTCGCCGAGTGACCTGATTGCCATCCACTACGATACTTACGAAAATCTGGTCGCGCGCGGCGTGATCCGCGACGCGCGGCGCTGGCCGTCTCCGTTTCCGGGCGGATTTGTGGCCGATCCCCCGGGTCGCGGCTGAGCCCTGGTCCAAATCATCTGGGCGAAGGGCCGTCCGGCGATGTGCGAATGCCAGCCGCTGCGCTTGGGATTAGACTCGTGATTGCAATGAGCCAACCTGAATCGGATAGAACTTCTCTGCCGGACAAAGATCCTGTGCCGGATGAAGATCTGATGTTGCGCTACCGCGACGGTGAAGCGCGCGCGTTCGAGGCGCTTTACGCGCGCCACCGCGGCGGCCTGTTCCGCTACGTGCTGCGGCAGGTAGGATTCCGCGCGGCGGCGGACGAAGTGTTCCAGGAAGTCTGGATGCGCATCGTGTCGTCCCGCGCGCGTTACCGGGCCGAGGCGCGTTTCGCCACTTTTCTCTACAGCATTGCGCACAACTGCGTAATGGACCATTTCCGCCGCAAGCCGCCGCTGCAACTCATTTCGTTCGACGACAAGCCCGACGAGGCGCTGCAGGTGCCCGGCCCGGCCGGTGAGCAGCCGGAACGCCAGGCGCAACGGCGCCAGACGGCGCAACAACTGCTGCGGGCGCTGGCGCTTCTGCCGGACGAGCAGCGCAATGCATTTCTCCTGCACGAAGAAGGGGGGCTGACGCTCGACGAGATCGCGGTCGTCATGGGCGTCGGGCGGGAAACCGCGAAAAGCCGCCTGCGCTATGCGCTGGCCAAATTGCGCGAAGAATTGACGGGATCGGGAATCGAGCATGCCGACGTTGCCTGAAGACCGGGAAATCGACGAAGAAAACGCAGAAGTCTCCCAGCGCTATCGCGAAACCGCGCGCGAAGAACCTTCCGTGCGTGTCGACGCCGCGATCCTGGAGGCTGCCCGGCGTGAAGCGGGCCGACCGCTGGCGGCGCGCAACTGGCGGGTGCCTGCCGCTGTCGCGGCGGTGCTGGTCATCGGCGTCTCGCTTTCGCTGCTGACCCGTGACGGTGTTGATCCCTTGCCGCCGCTGGACCAATCTCGCAGGCAGGCGGAGGTGGCCAGACCCGCCGCGCCCAGCCTGGCGATGAAAGGGGAGCCTGCCCCGAAGGCCAAGCTCGATCTGCAGTCGCGGCCATCCAGAGACCGCAGCGAGCGCGACGACCGCGAGGCCGAAGTGCGGCCGGGAGACGGTCCTGCCAAGCAGCCGGCAGGGACGGGCCAGGCGACGGTGCCCGAAGTCGCGGCGTCGACTTCCCCTCAGGTCCGGCAGTTTGATGCGCCAGCTGCCACAGCAGAGGCGCCTTCGGTGAAGCAATCCGCTTCAAAGAAACCGTCGGCGTCAGCATTCGGCCCGGAAAGATCCGCGGCAGAAAGGGCCGTGGCGCAAAGCTCCGTGACGTCAGAAGCCATCGAGGAAAAGCAGGCGCTTGCCGATGCGCAGGAGGAAGAACGCGCTCGGGCAAAATCCCTGCGCAAGGAAGAATCGGTAGCGGCGGTGCCATCGGACGCGAGACAGCCCCCCGAGCAATGGCTGCGGAGCATCGAAGAACTGATCAGGAGCCGCAAGCAGGCCGATGCACGAGCGCAGCTTGCGGAATTCCGCAAGCGTTATCCCGACTACCGACTGCCGGACACGCTGCAGGCTTTCGAACGCGAAGCTGCGTCTGACCCACCAAAATAAAAAGCCCCGCCGGGGCGGGGCTTTTACCCAACTGCCGATCGCTCAGTTCGATTTCTTTTTGGCCGGGGTCGCGGTTTGCGCCACTGCAGCCAGATTCGCTTCGGTCATTGCCGTCAGTTGCTTGCCGGCCTTGGTGATGTTTTCAAAGACCGAATTCGCCGTGCCGATGACCGACTTGAACGCCGGTATTACGGCTTCGGAGCCCGCGGGCGCCGACTTTACCGCGGCATCCATGGCTGCCGTGACCTGCTTGCTAAATTCGGCTATCTGGGCTTCTAGCAACGCGCTGATTTCGGACTGGGCTCCCGAGGCCAGGTTGTAGAGGCTGCGCGCATAGGCTGTCGCCTTGTCGACTCCGGGCTGGAAATTGGCATTGGTCCAGGCCGGAAGTTCGGCGACATCCTTTATCTCGGTGAGAGCCTTGACGTTCCTGGCCCCGTCGCTAAAAGCGGCTCTGGCGCTCTTGATTTGCAGGTCCACCAGCTTTTCCGCACTTTCGGCGGCAACGGTGGCAAATCGGAGGGCGGTATCCAGTTGTGCCTTGCCCAGTGTGGAAAACTGATCCGGAATGGCTGTCATGAATGGCTCCTTCAGATTAGGTTTGAGGGGCATGCCTGATTTGGGGCTTGCCTTGTTTGGTTGCTTTTGTTGCGATGCACAATAAAGATTATCGGGGCTGGGACCCTTCAAGTCAAGGCCCAAGGGTAGAATATTTGTGCAATGCAAGATAGAAGGCGCAAAACGCGGACTCAATGCTCCAACTTACTGAAACATAAGCGTCTTAACGCTTTAGAGCCAAAGACAGACCATCCCCGATCGGAACCAGGGACTGGAATACCCGCGGGTCTTCCTTGAGCCGGCGATTGAATGCCCGGATCGCTTCGGTATCCTCATCGCGGACGGTGGGATCAGCCACTGCGCCCTGCCAGAGGGTGTTATCCACAGCGATCAGGCCGCCTGATCGAATTAAAGTGAGCGCCCGCTCAAAGTAGGCTTGGTAGTTGGACTTATCGGCGTCGATGAAGGCGAAGTCGAAGCTTCCCGCTGCGCCGGAATGAACCAGTTGATCGAGCGTTTCGAGCGCCGGGGCCAGCCTGAGTTCGATCTTGTCGGCGACGCCCGCTGCCGACCAGTATCTGCGGGCGATTGTGGTCCATTTTTCCGAAATGTCGCAGGCGAGGATCCGGCCGTTCGCTGGCAGGGCGAGGGCGACGGCAAGGCTGCTGTACCCGGTGAAAACACCGACCTCGAGACAGCGGCGGGCGCCGGTCATCCTGACCAGCAGCTGCATGAACTGTCCCTGTTCGGGGCCGATCTGCATCCGGGCCATCGGGTCGGCCGCGGTCTCCTCGCGCAAGTTCCGCAGGATTTCCGGTTCGCGGACCGAGTTTTCGAGGAGGTATCGGTAGAGCGTGTCGGACAGCGTGAAGGTCTTGTTGGACATAGCGCTCCCTATGATCTGAAAACGCAGCGGGAAATCCGCCAGCGTGCCGGACGACGGATGGCGCTCCCGAGCGGGGCGCCTGTCGTCATCTAGAATTCGACTGAAAGGGCAGCGGTTTTGCGCGGCAGCAGCCCGCGGCGCCAGTTTTCGATCCCCCACGACCACAATGCTTCGACGTCCTCGCCTGCCACTTCCGGTGGCGGAGCATGCCCGAGGAATTGCAGTATCCGCGCGAGCGTTGCTGCGGCACGGCCGGCATCCACCGCCTGTGCCAGGGTCTGCTTGGAAAGCTTTTCGCTGTTCGCATTAACGGCAACCGGCAGGTGGAGATATTCCGGTGTCGGCAGTCCCAGCAATCGCTGCAGATAAATCTGCCTTGGCGTCGAAGCAATCAGGTCGGCTCCGCGCACGACGTGGGTAATACCCGCGTCCGCGTCATCGACGGCGCAGGCCAGGTGATAGGAAAAAGCGCCATCGGCACGTCGGAGAACGAAATCCCCGATCTCCGCGGCGAGTTGCTGGCGCACCCGGCCCTGTAGTTGATCCTCGAACTCGACGGCGATGTTGTCGGTGCGCAGCCGCAGCGAGCGCATGGTGTGACCCGCCGGCATGCCATTGCGGCAGGTGCCCGGGTATACGGGGCCATCGATACCCGCAGCCATGGCCGCCTCTTCGACGCCCTTCCTGCTGCATCCGCAGGGATAGACCAGTTTGCGCCCGCGCAATTGTTCCAGCGTATCGCGGTAGGCCTCACCGCGCGTGCTCTGGTAGACGACCTCCTCGTCCCACTGCATGCCGAAATTCTCCAGGCAGCGCAGAATCGCGTCCGCAGCGCCCGGCATGATGCGCGGCGGATCGAGATCGTCGATGCGCAGCAACCATCGGCCGCCGCCTGATTTCGCATCAAGATAGCTCCCGGCCGCCGCGACCATGGAACCAAAATGCAGCGGCCCGGAAGGTGTAGGCGCGAAGCGGCCCCGATAGCCATTCATCGTCAGCGCGCGGCTGCCTTGCCGCCGGTGATGCGCGCAAAGAATACCGTGGCGGTGAAGAATGCAAGCGACAGTACGATTTCAGCGACGGCGAGCTGCTGGCTGGTTCCACGTTCGCTCCACGCACGGACGACGCCTTCGGTGAAGTAGGCGAGGCCGAGAAGCCACGCCCACTGATAGGTGTAGCGTTTGCCGCGCAACACGCCGAATAATGGCAGCAGCAGGGGCAGTGCCTTGAAGGCCAGCGCCGATCCGCCTTCCCGCAACGGCGCCAGCCACAGTTCCCAGGCCAGGCAAAGCGCTATCAGGCCAATCAGGCTGAGTGCCGAGATCCATTGCAGCGTGCTTCTCATGTGCGACTCGCCTTGGCCAGGCTGACCAGCCGGGCGCGCGCCTGATCCGCATCGGCGACCGGCCCGTCGAAATCGAAGCGTAGTAATCGTCCACTGGTGCGCACGTCGAATCCATCGCAGTCTATTCCCGTCATCTCCACTGTCTGCTCATCGATCTCATGCACATGCCGGCAGTAGTCCCGCAGGTTATGCGCGTGATCCTGGTTCATGTGCGCGAGAAGGTCTTCTTCCGCGGACGCGATCGGCAGTTCCGGCGCAAGATAACTTTCGCCGGCGATCGTATGGATGCTGCCGAAGCCGGCGATGTAGCGCAGCGATTTCGGTTCGATGCGGAAAAAACGGAAGCCGCCGATCTGGAGGTACTGAGCGGCATCGGGGTAGAAACGCAGGTAGCGTGCCGTCAAGGCAGCGTCATCGACCGGCGCGATGTCGCCGATCTGGTTCACGCGCGCCTGTTCCTGCATTTCCAGTCCTGCCGGCGATACCAGAAAACCGACCCGGCCATCCGCCCCCGCATTGCGGGTATGTTCGGCCAGATGGCTGACCAGAACGACGATGCGCCCGCGCTGGTCGGTGCAGAACGGCAGCGCCGAAACATAAGGGTAGCCGGGAAACTTCAGCGACTGGGTTGCGAGCGCTCCATCCCTGAACCTGCGTACCAGCCGCCTGGCCTGATCGCCGCGGCTGGCGGCCGCTACGGAATCCCCGCCCGTCATCGGAGCTTCATGGCGTCAGTCTCGCCGCGACGCCGGCAAGACGGGTGCCCAAAGCCATGCAGAGTTTGCGTTCTTCCTCGCTGATGGGCTGGTCCGCGTTGATGCCCGCGAGGTGGCTGGCGCCATAGGGCGTGCCGCCGCTGCGGGTCGTCATCAGTTCGGGTTCGGAATAGGGCAGGCCCACGATCAGCATGCCGTGGTGCAGGAGCGGCAACATCATCGATAGCAGGGTACTTTCGTGACCGCCATGCAGCGAGGCCGTCGAAGTGAACATCGCAGCTGGTTTTCCCGACAGCGTGCCCTTGAGCCAGAGCGACGAGGTCGTGTCCAGGAAGTACTTGAGCGGGGCCGCCATGTTGCCGAAGCGGGTCGGACTGCCCAGGGCCAGGCCGGCACATTCTTCCAGGTCCCTGAGTTCCACGTACGGGGCGCCGGCGTCCGGAATCTGCGGCTCGACGGCTTCAGCGACTGTGGAGACACGCGGCACCGTGCGTAACCGCGCTTGCATTCCTGGTACCTTCTCGATTCCGCGCGCCACTAGCTGCGCCATCTGCCGCACCGCTCCGGTATGGCTGTAATACAGAACGAGAATGTCCCGCGTCTTCATGATCTATAGTTCCTGCTATCTATGTTACTGCCGGTTAAGAACGTATTATATCGGCATGGTTTGTGTGCCCGGCCCATGAAACTCCAACTGCAATCGATCAAGGACCTCGGACGCCAGTTCCGCCTGCTGGGGCATTTCATCGTCCTGGTCTACCGGCGTTTCAAGGAGGAGCGCTGTTTCCAGCTTTGCGGCAGCCTCACTTTTACGTCGATGCTCGCCATGGTTCCGCTGGTGACCATCATGCTCACGGTGATAACGGCGTTTCCCGTGTTCGACAGTCTCATCGAAGTCCTGAAGAGCTTCGTCGCCAACAATTTCATGCCGCAGGCCTCCTCGAGGGCGGTAACGTTGTACATGCAGCAGTTTGCGGACAACGCAGCGCGGCTGACGGCGGTTGGAATCATTTTCCTCGGTGTCACCTCCATCATGCTGATGCTGACCATCGATCGCGCCTTTAATACCATCTGGCGCGTGAAGCGTCCGCGGCCGCTGATCCAGCGGGTGCTGATCTACTGGTCAGTGCTGACTATCGGCCCGATCCTGGTCGGTTCGAGCCTGTCGATGTCGTCCTGGCTGGTGACCCATTCGATGGGACTGGGCAAGCAATATTCCGAAGTCATGGTGGCGGCATTCAAGCTTCTGCCGCTGTTCTTTACTTCCGTCGCATTCGGATTTCTTTATCGGACTGTGCCCAACCGCCAGGTTACGGTCCTGGACGCCGTTGTCGGCGGCATCATCGCCGCGCTCGCCTTCGAGGCCATGAAGTGGCTGTTCGGCCAGTTCCTCATTCATTTCTCGAACTACAAGGTGGTGTACGGAACGTTTGCCAGCCTGCCCATTTTCCTGATGTGGGTTTATCTGTCCTGGACTGTGGTCATATTCGCCGCTGTGATCACGGCTGTGCTGCCATATTGGCGCAGCGGAGGTGTTTTGCTCAAGCATGAACCCGGCTCCGAGTTCGTCGAGGCTGTGGAGATGCTGAAGCTGCTGTACCGCGCATACCTCGAGGGTGACGTCCTCAACCTGCAACAGCTTCGCACCGCGCTCCGGCTATCCTGGGAGGATGCGGAATCGGTCCTCGACAAGCTGGTATCCGCGGGATGGGTGGCAAAGCTGCAGGGCAACGGTTGGGTGCTGGCGCGGGATGCGGGCGGAATCCGCCTCAATGATGTGTTTCGCCTCTTCGTTTTCGGCAAGGAAGCCGCGCACGCCAGCGAGGAAACCGCGGTGAAGCGGCTGGTGTCCAAGGTGTTGTCCAGCGTGGACGACCAGCTGGACCTGACCCTCAAGGATTTGTTTGCAACCGGCGCCGCCGCCCGCGCCGCAAGAACTGCCTGACGCCCATGCCGAAACCCTTCCTGCGGATTGCCGTGTTGTCAGTGGCCGTGCTGGCCGCATCGATGGCAGCCGCCTTGCCGGCTATGGCCGCGGAAACTTTTACGCTGACTGACGCCAGCGGCAAGTCGCACCGGCTTGCCGACTATCGCGGCAAATGGGTGATCGTCAATTTCTGGGCGACCTGGTGTCCGCCCTGTCTCGAGGAGATTCCCGACCTGGTCTCGATAGCGGAATCGCGCAAGGACGTGCAGGTTTTCGGAATCGCGATGGAATTCCAGGATGCGAAGCAGGTGTTGCAGTTCGCCGACGGCATGTTCGTGAACTACCCGATCGTGCTCGGCGACGAAAAAATCGCCGCCCGCATCGGCACAGTGGCGGGATTGCCCACCACCTTCATTTACGACCCCCGGGGCGAACTCGCTACGCGCCATGTGGGCAAGCTGACCCGCAGCCAGATCGAAAAACTCATCGGCAACGGCAGCTCGGGCGAGCGCGCGATCAATGCTGCAATTGACCCTATTCAGCCGTCGCCGAGGTAGTTCGTCGCCTTGGGGCGCTTGATGGCCTTCCTGGCAGGAGCCTCCGCGTTCGCCTTTTGCACAGCTGCCCCGCGCGGGACTTCCCAGCCGTCGCGCCAGGCGCGCAGCACGGCATTCGGATAGCGCGATTTGCCCAGGGATCCGTTGTAACGCCCAAGCGCGCGGTAGAGATCGCCGCGCTCAATGTCGAGATAGTGGCGCAGGATGGTGCAGCCGTAGCGCAGGTTGGTGCGCAGACTGAACAGGTTCTGTTCCTCCTCGCCGATCAGCTTCACCCAGAAGGGCATGACCTGCATGTAGCCGCGGGCGCTGGCGCGCGACACGGCGTATTTGCGGAACCGGCTTTCCACGTGAATCACGCCGAGTACCAATTGCGGATCGAGTCCTGCGCGCGTCGCCTCGTAATGCACCGTGATCAGGAAATTCTCGCGCTCCCCGGTGTCCGGGATTTGCCGTTCCAGGCGCCCCGACATTTCCAGCAGCCAGGCGGCGCCTTCGTCTTGCGCGAGGACGCCACGGCGGGGGCTGGCCTGGTCGGCGACCGAACGATGCAGCGACGCCCTGACACTCGCGGACAGCGGCTCATACTTCTGCTCGCCCGCCAATGCGCCTCCGGCAAGCGTGGCGCAGATGCCGGCAATCAGCCAGCCCGCAAGCCGCGAGCCGAACTTAAATCCTTGATTTAACTGCATGCAACGGATTTTAGATGGTCTGCTGCCTTTTGCAACTCCAAAGGCGTCGCAGCGCGGGCGGTGCGGGCCTGGATTTCGACCTTGCCTTCCTTCAGGCCGCGATCGCCGATGGTCACCCGGTGCGGTATGCCCAGCAGCTCGAGATCTGCAAACATGACACCGGGGCGTTCGTCGCGATCGTCGAGCAGGACATCGATACCGGCAAATTGCAGCGCGTCGTGCAAGTCATCCGCCGCCTTTTTAACATCCGCGTTCTTGCGGTATCCGATGGGGGCGATGGCGACCTGGAAGGGCGCCATGGGCACTGGCCAGACGATGCCGCGTTCGTCATTGCCCTGCTCGACCGCCGCCGCGACTATGCGCGACACGCCGATCCCATAACAGCCCATTTCCATGAACTGCGCCTTGCCCGCTTCGTCGAGGAAAGTCGCGCCCATGGCTGCGGAGTACTTGGTGCGCAGCTGGAAAATGTGCCCGACTTCGATGCCGCGGCAGATCTCCAGCGTTCCTTTGCCGTCCGGAGACGGATCTCCGGCGACGGCGTTGCGGATGTCGGCGACCCGGGCCGGCAGCGGCAGATCGCGATCGAGATTCGCGCCTGTGTAGTGATATCCGGCTTCGTTCGCGCCACACGCGAAATCGCTCATGCCCAGGACTGCGCGATCGGCAATCAACTCGATCGATTGCGGCAATCCGACCGGACCAAGGTATCCGGCCCGTGATTGCGAGTGCTTGTGTATTTCTTCCTCGCTCGCGAAACGAAAGGTTCCCAGCCCCGGGAGCTTGTTGACCTTTACTTCGTTCAGTGTGTGGTCGCCGCGCAGCAACAGGACGTAAAGGCGTTCGTCACTGACGACGGCAATTGCCTTTAGCACTTTCGCAGCCGGGAGCTGCAGGAATTCAGCAACTTCCTCGATGGTCTTTTTGCCGGGCGTGGCGATTTTCTCCAGTTTTTGCGTTGCCGCGCCGCGGGCCTGCGAAGGGGCGACGGCCTCCGCGAGCTCGACGTTGGCGGCATAGTCCGATGCCGGAGCGTAGGCGATCGCGTCTTCGCCGGAATCCGCCAGCACGTGGAATTCGTGCGAGCCGGTGCCGCCGATTGCGCCGGTATCGGCGGCGACCGCGCGGAATTTCAGCCCCAGCCGGGAGAACACGCGTGAGTAAGTGTCGTACATGTTCCGGTATTCGCGCTGCAGGTCGTCGTAGTTCACGTGAAAGGAATAGGCGTCCTTCATCATGAACTCTCGCGCGCGCATCACGCCGAAGCGAGGGCGAATCTCGTCGCGGAACTTGGTCTGGACCTGATAGAGATTGAGCGGCAGCTGGCGATAGGAGCGGATTTCCTTGCGCGCGATGTCAGTGATGACTTCTTCGTGCGTCGGGCCGAAGCAGAAATCGCGGTCGTGACGATCCTTGATCTTGAGCATCTGAGGGCCGAACACGTCCCAGCGGCCGGTCTCCTGCCAGAGTTCGGCGGGTTGCACCGCCGGCATCAGCAACTCCACGGCTCCGGCGCGATTCATCTCCTCGCGCACGATGTTCTCCACCTTGCGCAGCACGCGCAGCCCGAGCGGCATCCAGGTGTACAGCCCGCTGCCGAGTTTCTTTATCAGCCCGGCGCGCAACATCAGCTTGTGGCTGACCAGTTCCGCTTCGCTGGGCGCTTCCTTGAGGGTGGAGATGAAGAACTGTGAGGTGCGCATGATTCTTTTGGAGACGGCTCTGCTCGCGAGCGAAAAGCCGCTATTCTACAGGCAGCGCCAACTGCGGAAGAGGAAGCAAACAGGTGTTCGGAAAAGGGAAAAAACAGCACTACGCGAAACGCGAAGTCAGCGTGGAAGTCAGCGAGAAGGACGGCATCCGCTCGCTGCACCTCGGGAGCGATACGGTGCAAAGTTCAATGAAACTGGCCGACCCCGCGGAACTGGTGCTTTCCTATACGCGGGCCATGATGGCTTTTCTGCTGTTCGAACCGGAGCCGCACCGCGCCGTCATGATAGGTCTCGGCGGCGGCTCCCTTGCCAAGTTCATCTATCACCGGCTGCCCGGCGTGAAGACTGTCGCGGTGGAATGCGAGCCTGCCGTAATCTTCGCCGCGCGCCAGTACTTCCAAGTGCCGGAGAACGATGCGCGCTTCAGGGTGGAACTGGCGGAAGGCAGCGCATGGGTGGCCGCGAACCCTGCGAGTTGCGACGTGCTGCTGGTGGACGGATACGATGGGCACGAACAGGTGCCTGAGCTGGCAACGGAGAGTTTTTATGCGGATGCCCGCACGGCATTGACCGAAAAAGGGGTGCTCGTCACCAACCTGTGGAGCTCGGATGATCACTTCGATACCTACCTGCAGCGCATGGAGCGGGTATTCAGCGCCGTGGTCTGCGTACCGGCGGAAAGGCGGGGGAATGTGATCGTGCTCGCCTTTGCGCGCTCGCCAGGGCATCCCCGGTGGGAGGATTTGCGGGAGCGTGCGCGTCGGCTCCAGGGCCTGTATGAGCTCGAATTCCTTCGGTTTGTCGAGGACTTACGCGAACTTAATCCCCATTCCGGAGGGCGCTTGCTGGCCTGAACCGGGCACCTTCAACTTTTTCTGGCGCTGTTTTTGTGGAAGAATCGATCCAAGTGAGTATCTGGTTGGGTGGCTGACATGATCGACCGTGACGGCTATCGCCCGAATGTGGGAATCGTTCTTTGCAATGGCAGGGACGAGGTGTTTTGGGGTAAGCGGGTCAAGGAGCATGCGTGGCAGTTCCCTCAGGGCGGCATCAAGTCCGGGGAAACGCCCGAGCAGGCCATGTTCCGCGAACTCAAGGAAGAAGTCGGCCTTGATCCCTGCCATGTGAAGATTCTCGGCCGCACCCGGGAATGGCTACGCTACGAAGTGCCGCAGACCTGGGTGAGGCGGGAGAGCCGCGGCATTTATCGCGGCCAGAAGCAGATCTGGTTTCTACTCCGGCTGGTCGGGCGCGATTGCGACGTCTGCCTGCGTAACTGCAATCATCCCGAGTTCGATGCCTGGCGCTGGCACGAATACTGGATTCCCCTGGACAGCGTGATCGAGTTCAAGCGCGAGGTCTATGGCCGCGCGCTGCAGGAACTTTCGCGCTATCTCGGCGGTTCGCGCCAGCACGGCGCGCGTTCACCGCGTCCAGTCACCCCGGCTGAACGCTGACTTCGGGCAGTTCGGGCGCGAGCACCGGGGCCTCAAGTTCTACGATCACCAGCAGCATCTTGCCGTCCTCGTCCCAGAATTCCGCAGCGTCCTGCAGGGTGTCGATCGCAGCCGCGAATTCTTCCTGATCCGTCCTGGCAAAACCCGAGGCCTCGCGCAGCAGGACCAGAATGCCTTCGCCTTTATCATGTTCCAGTTCGATAAGGCAGTCGTAGAACGCGTCCCAGTTGTGCCCGAAATAATCGGGGAGCCGCAATGACTTTGCAGCCGTTTTCAGGAATGCATTCTTGTCGCGCACGCCCTGCAGGCCGATTTTCTCCACGCGCACGCCGATTTGCACGGCAGCATCGAATGCCTTTTCAGGCACGCTGGCATGGCAGCGGTACACGCCTCCCTTGCCGGTCTTGATCAGAGTGGACAGCACAGCTTTCATTGGAGGATGCGCCGGAAACTTCGATAGTGATCGGCAGTGTAGTAGAACTCGCCGCCTTTCGACCCGATGATTCGCCGCGCACCGCGGTCGCGTCTTCCCGGAGTTCTTACGGTGTACTCGCGATAACTGCCTCGCGGAGCAGGTGGCAGCAGCCCTTCGCGATTACCGAAAACCGTTCCATCACGGGAATGAGGGAAGGGGCCGCCCTGCCGGATGAGCGCCAGGGTTTCGCGCGCTTCCGCCGGCAGATCGGACACCGCGATGTGGGCGATCCGTTCGGCGCTGCGTTCGCGTGCCTGCAGCGAGCAGGGTGCGGCGGCCAGGCAGAGCGCAAGGATCAGAACGCAAAGTCTGCCGCATGTCCGCAGAAGGTGCACTACGACACCGCTTTCCAATGAAGTATTCCGAATGGCGGAGCTCCAGTTCGCATTGCGGGGATTGGCGATGTCGCCGGCCAGCACCAACCTTCACCCGCAAACCCATGATCTGGCATGAAAATGGGCCATGGGAGCGGCCCCTGCCGAGCGACTTGAACAGGTAAATTTTCCTTGTTAAACCGAAGCTTGCAAGGTTACTATGGCACAATAGTCACGCGTTTTACCAGAATTTCCGGGTGCCGGATCGACATGGAACACCGCAAAAATGACTTTGATGTGACCAACCGGGTCAATACGACGGACCCGCAGGCGGTCAACTCCGAAGTCGTTCGCATTTTTCTCGAGCTCTATCCCGATTCATCCGTGCATGTCCTCAATCGCGGATTCCGGGACCTGACCCGCTTGCAAACTGGCGAGTATCCGGGCTATCGCGCCTGCGATACCGATTACCACAATTTGCAGCACTCGCTCGATGTCACGCTGGCTATGGCGCGCCTGATGGACGGCTATGAGCGCACGCGCGATCGTACGGATGCCATCGGCTCCCGTTTGTTCCGCTTCGGCATCGTTACCGCCCTGTTCCACGACATCGGCTACCTGCGTAAAGTTAACGACACGCGACACAAGAATGGTGCCGAGTACACGCTCAAACATGTCACTCGTGGCGCAAAGTTTGTCGAGGAATACATGAACAGGATCGGCATGGCGGAATTCGCGCCGATTGCCGCCCAGATCATCCATTTCACCGGGTACGAGAAGCCGATCGAGAGGATTGAAGTACCCAACCTGACTTTCCGCCTGCTCGGCAACATGCTGGGCACGGCTGACATCATTGCGCAGATGGCCGACCGCTGCTATCTGGAGAAATGCCGCGACCGGCTATATCCGGAGTTCGTCGAAGGTGGGCTCGCGGCGCGCAATGATCAGGACCAACGTAGCGGCGTAGTGTTCAAGTCCGCAGAAGACTTGGTGGTAAGGACGCCGAAATTCTACAAGACCGCCACCGCGCGATTGAACGACCAGCTCGGCAGCGTGTACGGCTATGCCGACAAGCACTTCGGTGGCCAGAATCTTTATCTGGACGAGATCGACAAGAACATCCATTACGCCAGCGAAGTCGCGGTGAGCCGCGATCTCTCACTGCTGAGGCGCGAACCCCCCAAGCCGGGCGAAGAAGAATCCCTGGAAACGCACTAGGCGTTTTCCACCGTCAGCAGTATTTTTCCCACGTGCTTGCTGGTCTCCATGAGCGCGTGCGCCTCTGAGGCCTGCTCCAGCCCGAAAGTCCTGTAGATCACCGGGCGTATCCTGCCCGATTCGATCAGCGGCCACACTTTCTGCCGAAGCTCGCGTGCAACCGCGCCTTTGAACTCGACCGGGCGCGGCCTCAGCGTCGAGCCCGTGATTGTCAGGCGACGGCGCAGGATGTCGGTCATGTCAAGCGTGGTCTTGCTGCCGCCCAGGAAGGCGATAAGCGAGATCCGGCCGTCATCCGCCAGGCAGGCGAGTTCGCGCGGTACGTACTCGCCCCCGACCATGTCGAGGATCACGTCTACGCCGCGCCCGCCGGTCGCTTGCTTGATCACTTCCACGAAATCCTCCTGGCGATAGTTGATTGCGCGTTCTGCGCCGAGCCCCTCGCATTGTTTGCACTTCTCTTCGGATCCCGCAGTGGCAAAAACCCGGTGCCCGAACGCGTGCGCCAGCTGGATGGCAGTCACGCCTATACCGCTGGAGCCGCCCTGGACCAGCAGGGATTCGCCTGCCTTCAATGCCGCGCGCTGAAAGACATTCACCCAGACTGTGAAGAAAGTTTCCGGCAGGCCGGCGGCCTCTATCAGGCTGAGCCCGCGTGGCACGGGAAGGCACTGCACGGCGGGAGCATTGACGTACTCGGCGTATCCCCCGCCGCTAACCAGCGCGCAAACTTTATCCCCTGCCTTCCACTCCTGAACGCCGCTGCCCAGCGTAACGATATGTCCGGCCACTTCCAGTCCCGGAATGTCTGATGCTCCGGCCGGTGGAGCGTACGCGCCTTGGCGCTGCAATACGTCGGGCCGGTTCACGCCGGCGGCGACAACCTTGATCAGGACCTCGCCGGCGGCGGCGACTGGCAGCGGACGCTGCGTAACGCGCAATACGTCGGGCGCGCCAGGAGTCGAAATTTCTATTGCGCGCATGCTGGAGGGAGCAGGGGAAGCCATCGGATTCTCGCGAAGTGGGGGTTGAGCTTTATAACACTCGCGAGGTGCAGGCCTCAAGCCGGTTTGCACGGCCTGAGGGCTTGCGGCATCATTCACCGCAACAAAAACGAAAGAGGAGTGTTCATGGACTACCGCTCGCTCGGGCGCAGCTCGCTCAAGGTCTCGCCGCTTTGCCTCGGCACCATGATGTTCGGCGATCGCACCGATGAAAAGGAAGCCGCGCGCATCGTCGGCTCTGCCTTGGACGCCGGCGTCAATTTTCTCGACACGGCGGACCAGTACGCCAAAGGCGAATCCGAGCGCATCACCGGCCGCCTGATTGCCGCCAACCGCCATCACTGGGTGCTGGCGACCAAAGGCGGCAATCGCATGGGTGACTCGCCGAACCATGTCGGGCTCAGTCGCAAGTGGCTGTTGCAGGCCTGCGA
Organism: Burkholderiales bacterium; assembly: GCA_046590325.1. Classification (GTDB taxonomy): domain Bacteria; phylum Pseudomonadota; class Gammaproteobacteria; order Burkholderiales; family JACQAP01; genus JACQAP01. The sequence goes on from JBKJUC010000020.1 coordinate 24,487, forward strand.
TGAAAGCCTGAAGCGTCTGGGCACCGACTACATCGACATTTATTACCTGCATCGCGATTTCGACGATGCCGTGCTGGAGGAGACCATCGGCGCGCTCGGCGAAATCTTGCGGTCGGGCAAGGCGCGCTATTTCGGATTGTCCAATTTTCGCGGCTGGCGCATTGCCGAGATCATGCACCTGTGCCGCACCATGAACATACCGGCGCCGGTCGCGTGCCAGCCCTACTATAACGCGATGAACCGCCAACCCGAGGTCGAAATCCTTCCGGCCTGCCAGTACTACGGCATCGGCGTGGTGCCTTACAGCCCGCTGGCGCGCGGGGTGCTGACCGGCAAGTACAAGATCAACGAGGCGCCGCCGGAAGGCACGCGCGCCGGCCGTGCCGACAAGCGCATGATGGAAACCGAGTTCCGCAAGGAATCGCTGGCGATCGCGCAGAAGATCAAGGCATTCGCGGAGAAGAAGGGCATGGGTCCCGGTCATTTCGCGGTGAACTGGGTGCTCAACAACACCGCCATAAGCAGCGTGATCGGCGGCCCGCGCACGCTGGATCAGTGGCAGGACTATCTGACAGCCCTGGAATTCGCCTTCGACGCGAAGGGCGAGGCGCTGGTGAATTCGCTGGTGGCCCCCGGCCATCCCTCGACGCCGGGTTACAACGATCCGCAGTATCCGCTGTTCGGCCGCTTCCCGAGAGTGGGCTAGACCGTGGCCGGACCGGTCGCAATCGTCACCGACGGCGGAACGGGCGGCTGACCGGTGTCTGCGATACGGCAAGAGCGTCCCGAAGACGCGGAAGCAGTTCGCGAAATCCTGGTGGCGGCATTCGGACGCGAAGCGGAGGCGCGCCTGGTGGACCGCCTGCGAGCGTCAGGAAAAATCGCCTGTGCGCTGGTGGCGGAGGAGAAAGGCCGTCTGCTCGGCCAAGTCGTGTTTTCCGCGATCGCCGTCGGGGAGAGCCGGGCACTGGCAGTGGCGCTGGCTCCGCTTGCTGTGATGCCGGCGTTCCAGCGCCTGGGAATCGGCAGCGCGCTGGCAAGCGCCGGATTGGAGCGCTTGCGGCAGGAGCAGGGGCAGCGGGTGCTGGTGCTCGGTGATCCCGGGTACTACACGCGTTTCGGATTTGTCCCGGCCTCGCGCTACGGATTGAAGTGCCCGTTCCCTGCGCCAAAGGACGCCTTCATGGCCATTGAACTCCAGCCCGGCGCCTTCGAAGGGGTATCAGGGCTGGCTCGATACGGTCACGAATTCGACGACCTGGAATAGGTCTTTCTCAATCTCAACGCAAAGGCGCAAAAAAAGGCAGGAAAGGACGCAAAGAAGGGCGAGAACAATAGATGGTATGTGGCTATTGCGAAGTTTCCAGAAATTGGCGTCATGTCGGTGCGGTCAAAAAAACCGTTTATCGTTTCCGTCCTTTCTAGCCTTCCTTTGCGCCTTTGCGTTGAGATCTAGACGAGAAGCTTTTCCAGGGCGACGCGGAAGTTCCCGGGCAGGGGTGTGGAGCGGCGCGATTCGCGGTCCACATAGACGTGGACGAAATGGCCCTGCGCCGCTGCGCTGCGTTCCTCATTCCTGAACAAGCCGATTTCGTAGCGCACGCTGCTGTTGCCCAGTTTCGCCACCCGCAATCCCGCATGGACGACGTCGGGAAAGGCGAGGGACGCGAAATACTCGCACTGCGTTTCCACCACTAGTCCGATCACCGTGCTTTTCCCGATGTCGAGGACGCCCTGCTCGATCAGGTACTGGTTAACTACCGTGTCAAAATAACTGTAGTAGACGACGTTGTTGACGTGCCCGTAGACGTCGTTGTCCATCCAGCGTGTGGGGATCTGCTGGTAATGGCGGTAGGCTTCGCGGGTGTCGGGGGTGGTTTTGGCCATGGTGCCGGGTCCTTAGTGTGTGCCGGGCTGATCGTTGACGTCGCTCAGGCGACGCATCTGCCGCCAGTTCACGGCGAGCAGGCCGCCGGCGACGACGACGAACATGCCGATCAGCGTTACGGTTTCCGGAAAATCACCGAATACAAGAAATGCGAGCAGCGTTGACCAGACCAGTTGCGAATAGACGAAAGGCGCCAGCGTTGACGGTGAGGTGTGCTCCATCGCCCTGATCAACAACAAATGGCCGAAGCCGCCAAGGAAGCCGATGCAGATCATCAGGAACAGCTGCAGCAGGGTCGGAGTCATCCAGTGAAAGGGCGCGGCAAAGCTGCTCACCGCGGCGCCCACGATGGCCGTATAGAACAGCGTGGTGTAGGGATGCTCGCGGCCGGAAAGCTTGCGCGTGATGATCTGGTAGACGCTGAACAGGATCGCGGTAGCGAGAGGAAATACCGCAGGCAGGGACAGCACGCCGCCGCCCGGGCGCATGATGATCAGCACGCCGATGAAGCCGAGAACGACCGCGAACCACTGGCGGGCCGTGACCTTGTCGCCCAGCATCGGCCCCGACAACAGGGCGGTCAGCACCGGCCCCACGAAACTGATGGCCGCTGCTTCGGCGAGCGGCAGGTAGCGAAGGGCGAAATAGAAAAAAACCGTGCTGCCGACCAGCAGCAGCCCGCGCAGGATCTGCAGGCCTGGCCGCCCGGTGCGCAGCAACTGGATGCCCATGCGCGGCCAAAGCAGCACTGCCATTACGATGACGTGCACCATGTAGCGCACCCACATCAGGGCCGACATCGGGTAGGACTGCAGCATTAATTTAGCCAGCGTATCCATGGCCGAAAACATGAACACGGCCGCCATCATCAATCCGATGCCGCGCAACGTACGGCGGTGGTGCTTATGGGCCTCGCTGGGGTTCATGCGCGTCGGATCTCAATCATGAACCACGGAGGACACGGAGGGCACGGAGAAAAGCGAAGAAGGAAGAATTCGGTATGCAATAGGTGCTCGAGCCAGGCAGAAATGTGACGCGCGACACTGTTTCCCCCAGTTATCCATTTTGCAGGAGTTCTTTCCTCCGTGCCCTAAAAGGGTACTCCACGCTACGCGAGGGTATCCGTGGTTCAAGATTGTTCTTTCAGAAGGCCCGGCAGCACCGAACGTCCCGCGAACGGGGCGGCGGATCCCAGCGCTTCCTCGATGCGCAGCATTTCGTTCCACTTAGCCATGCGCTCCGAACGCGCGAAGGAGCCCACCTTGAGCTGGCCGGCATCCCAGCCGGTGGCGAGATGGGCAATGGTAACGTCTTCGGATTCTCCGGAGCGCGCCGAAACGATCGTGCCCCAGCCGGCCCGTTTGCCCGCGTCCAGCGCAGCCTTGGTTTCGGTCACCGTGCCAGCCTGGTTGGGCTTGATCAGCACCGCATTGCAGGCGCCGACGGTGCGGGCCTGCTCCACGCGTGCGGCGCTGGTTACCAGGTAGTCGTCGCCGATGATCTGGATGCGCCTGCCGGCGGCGGCGGTGAATTTCTTCATGCCTTCGGTGTCGTCTTCCGCTACCGGGTCCTCGATCGACACGATGGGATAACGGTCTACCCAGGACAGCAGCAGTTCGCACAATCCGTCGCTGTCGAGATCGCGTTTCTCCAGGCCGAGTTTGTAGCGCCCGCCGTGCCCGAATTCGGAAGCGGCGATGTCCAGTGAGATGCCGATGTCCTCATAGGGCCGCAAGCCGGCGCGCTCGATCGCCCGCATCAGCATCGTCAGGGCTTCCTCATTGGAATCGAATACCGGCCAGTAGCCGCCTTCGTCGGCCACCCCTTGCAGCTTGCCGGCATCTTTCATGAGATCCCCGGCGGCGCGATAAACCTCGGCGGTCATGGTCAGGGCCGCGTCGAAACTGCGGGCGCCAAGGGCCATGACCATGAAGTCCTGGATGTCAACCCGGCGTCCCGCATGAGCCCCGCCGCCGAAGATCTGGATCTCCGGAAGCGGCAGCCTCACGCTCTTGCCTTGCGCCAGAAATGCGTAGAGCGGCATACGGTGAGAACCGGCCGCGGCGTGCAGCATCGCCATCGACGTCGCGATCATGGCGTTGCCGCCTAGCCGTGACTTGTCCGATGTGCCGTCGAGCTGGATCAGTTCATCATCGATCTCCGCCTGGCGCAGCGCGTTGCGGCCTTCAAGGCGGCGCGAGATCTCACTGTTGACGTAAGCCACCGCCCGGGCGACACCCATACCCCCCAGGACCTGCCCGCCGTCGCGCAGGTCGACGGCCTCATTGGAACCGCGCGAGGCGCCCGCCGGCGCGATTGCGCGACCGATCACGCCGCCGGCCAGTTTTACCTCCACTTCCACCGTCGGACGGCCGCGCGAATCCCAGACCCGGCGTCCGTGGACGCGCGTGATTGTCGTGTCAGTCATAGTGTTCCCGTTCTTCGAATTGTTATTGCCAGGTCCCGATCTCTTGTTGCCAAACAGCACGTATCTCCTCGAGGCTGCGCACAGGGTCGAACAGCAGCGCCCGCGCGACCCGGCGCACCCGATCACGATCGACTTCAGTGGTGATGTACTCCACCGGCGATTTGCCATCCACCCGTCCCAGGAACAATCCGGGCAGCAGATGCGACGTGCGCGCCTCGATGTCCGCGCGGGTTTCCCAAGTCACGGCTCCGAGATACGCTGCTGCAAGCGCGTCGAAGCATTCGAGGTAAGCCGCATGCGATTGCGGCCGCCAGACGCATTTGAGCAGCAGGTGATTCAGGCAGAAAGCGAGGTCGAAAGCCGGATCGCCGTACCACGCGCATTCGGCGTCCAGGAAGATCGGCCCCTTCGGACCGACGAGAATGTTTTTCGGGCTGACGTCGCCGTGGACCAGCGCCTTCTTGGTGGCACCGGTAATCCGCACCAGGCTGTCCAGGCGTTCAGCGCAATCAGGATGTTTTCTGGCGGTCGCCGACAGGTAGGGTTCGAGCCGGATGGGAAAAAAAATGTGATCGGTGGCGAACGCCTGGGCGATGTCGATTTTGCCCGCAGTGTTGCCGTGGATGGCCGCGATATTGCGGCCCACCGCGGCAGCGACGCCAGCGCAAATGTCGCCGTCCCGGAGCTGAAACTTCCAGACCGGATGCCGGCCGGGTTCCAGGTACTCCATGGCGAACATTCCGGATGCGGCGTCTTCGCCGAGGATATGCGGTACGGCATCCGGCACAATGCGGCCTGCAGTGCGCATCCATTCGATTTCGAAACGGTTTCTTTCGACCGGCGCCTGCCAGTCGGCCTGCACCTTGAGCTTGGGCAGCGCGCGCTTTATGCAGATCACGCCGCTGGCGAGCGTAACGCGGACGATGTCGGAGGAAACGCCGCCGGTAAGGGGTTCGATCGCGGGCTGTTCGCCCGCGGTTAGCAACCCCATGCGCGCAAGTGCGCCGAGGAAGAGGTCGTTGCTCATTCTTCTGTTCGGGTTTCCCGCGCCGGCGGCTTATCATAGGCACAGGATTTCAAGGACAAGAACTCTATCACAGCCATGAAGGCCATTCTCGCTCTCGACCAGGGCACCACCAGTTCGCGCGCCATTGTCTTCGACCAGGCCGGCAAAGCGCTCGGCCATGCGCAACAGGAGTTCACCCAGATTTACCCGAAATCGGGCTGGGTTGAACAAGATCCGGAAGAAATCTGGTCGTCGCAGCTCGCGACGGCCCGCGCGGCGCTCGCGCAGTCCGGCATCACCGCGCAGGACATCGCCGGTATAGGCATCACTAACCAGCGCGAGACGACGCTGTTGTGGGAACGCTCGACCGGAAGGCCGCTCGCCAACGCTATCGTGTGGCAGGACAGGCGTACCGCTGCGTTGTGCGAGCAATTGCGCGCCCAGGGGCTGGAAGCGCTGTTCACCGGACGTACCGGCCTGCTGCTCGATGCTTATTTTTCCGGCACCAAACTGCGCTGGCTGCTGGACAATATCGAAGGCGCCCGCGCCCGCGCGGAAAAGGGCGAGATTGCATTCGGCACCGTGGATTCATGGCTGGTCTGGAAACTCACGGGCGGCCGCAGCCACGTCACCGACGTAAGCAATGCCTCACGCACCATGATGTTCAATATTCACAACGGCGACTGGGACGACAAACTGCTCAGCCTGCTGCGGGTGCCCCGCGCCGTTTTGCCGAAAGTCGTAGCATCAAGCGGTGTCTGCGCCGAAACGGATGCGGAACACTTCGGGTCTGTGCTGCCCATCGGCGGCATAGCCGGAGACCAGCAGGCCGCATTGTTCGGCCAGCAATGCACTGGCGCGGGCATGGTCAAGAATACCTATGGCACCGGCTGTTTCATGCTTATGAACACCGGCAAGCGGCCGGTGGATTCGCATCACCGCCTGCTGACTACCGTCGCCTGGGACATCGGCAACGGACTCGACTACGCGCTGGAAGGCAGCGTATTCGTCGCCGGTGCGGCGGTCCAGTGGCTGCGCGATGGGCTGGGCATCATCCGCACGTCGGCGGAAGTCGAGAAGCTTGCGCGTTCGGTAGACGACAACGGTGGCGTGTGTTTCGTCCCGGCCCTGTCCGGCCTTGGTGCGCCGCACTGGGACCCGCACGCTCGCGGCGCCCTCGTCGGGTTGTCGCGCGGCACCAGTGCCGGACACATTGCTCGCGCCACCCTCGAATCCATTGCCTACCAGACCGCCGATGTCCTGGAGGCGATGCATGCGGATTCCGGCATTGCGGTCACCGAACTGAGGGTCGACGGCGGCGCCACCCAGAACGACCTGCTGATGCAGTTCCAGGCGGACCTGCTGGGGGTGCCGGTGGTGCGGCCAAAAGTCTATGAAACCACCGCGCTGGGAGCGGCTTATCTGGCCGGGTTGGCGGCCGGATTCTGGCGTGACCCCGGTGTCCTGGCGGTGCAGTGGCAGCTAGACCGGCGCTTCGAACCTGCCATGAACGCCGATCAAAGAGCGGCGCTCAAGTCCACGTGGGCGAAGGCCGTCAAGCGTTCGCTGGCATGGGCCACATGATTTGATTCGGTTAATCAGCTTGGGTTGACAACAGGCTGATTTAATTAGTAATGTGGCTCAATCTAGGCGTCCGGGGGGGCGGCGACGGATATGGCGAAGATCGCAGTATTCAACCAGAAAGGCGGGGTCGGAAAGACCACGACGTCGCTCAATCTGACGGCGGCTCTGGCGCGGTGTGGCTATAACCCTCTTTCCATCGACCTCGATCCCCAAGGCCACCTTTCCTACGTCTGCGGTAGCAGCGTGGGTAACGCCGATGATTCGATTTTCGGCTTCTACCAGAACACCAAGCCGCTGACCCAGCTGATCCGGCCCGCCGTGGGCGGCTGGCTGGTCATACCGGCGCACGTCGAACTGTCAAAGGTCGACACCCAGTTCGGCAAGGGTCCGAACATCCTGAACCGCCTGAATGGCGGAATCGTGAAGGAAAACCTGAACACCGGCCGGCCCATCGTGCTCGATTGCTGCCCGATGCTGGGCGTGTTGTCCCTCAGCGCGATATTCGCGTCGGACCGGGTGCTGGTGCCCGTGTCTGCCGACTATCTGGCGGTGCAGGGCGTGCATCAGGTGGAGAAAACCTTCAAGGCGCTGGAGCACGTGCTCAAGAAGCGCCTGCCGCGCCGCTATGTCGTGACGCGATTCGACTCACGCCGCAAGATGTCGCACCAGATCTACGACGAATTGAAGACCCGGTATGGCGATGAAGTTTGCAATACGCGGATCACGGAAAACGTGAGCGTCGCCGAGAGCCCGGCCGTGAAGAAGGATGTGTTTGCCCACGCGCCAGACAGCCGCGGGGCGAAGGACTACGAAGCCCTGCTCGTGGAACTGATTTCTACCGGGTTCGTCGAGGCGAGAAACCAGGATGCAGCGCCCGCCGCCGATGATCCGAGACTGCGTTTCCTTACAGCCACCCCGGAAACCTCGTTCAACTAGTCGCGCCACGGCCACGCCACCTTCGCCCAACCGGCGATCCCGCAGCAATCCCCAGGGCACCAACCCCATTCGGAACTCTTGTCCTATTCCGACCTCTCGTCGCCCTGCCTGGAAATCAGCGAAATGATGTTCTCCACGTCGCTGCCTTCTTCCCGGACGGTCGATTGCATGGGCTTGCATTCGATGATCTCGCAGTGCATGTACATCTGCGAGATCTTGCGTTCCGCCTCTGCCTGGTCGCGGGCCTGGATCACAAGGTTATCCACCGGAAGTCCGCTGCGGGTGCGGATACGGAAGCCGAATTTCAACATCGGTGCCATGGGCAGGGACATGACCGTATTGTAGAGGCATCCGGTCCCGGGAAACGCCCACTGTATTCCGTGGCTCCCTTCTTGCTTTATCTCCTGCCGCACTCAACGCTCTTGAAGCTTGAAGTCGCGGCGGTAGCGTTGGAAATTCCTGACGTAGTGTTCGGCGTTTTCCAGCAGGCGCTGGACCTCCTCGTCGGTGAGCTGGCGCACCACCTTGCCGGGGGAGCCAACGACCAGCGAGCGGTCGGGGATTTCCTTGCCTTCGGTAATGAGCGCATGGGCGCCGATCAGGCAGTACTTGCCGATGCGTGCATGGTTCAGGATGGTGGATTTGATGCCGACCAGGCTGCCGTCGCCTACGCTGCATCCGTGGAGCATGACCTGGTGGCCTATAGTCACGTTTCGCCCGATGGTGAGCTGCACGCCCACATCGGTGTGCAGCACGCTGTTGTCCTGGACGTTGGAGCCTTCGCCAATGGTGATCAGGTCGTTGTCGCCGCGGATGACCGTGTTGAACCAGACGCTGGCGTTGTTTTCCAGGATGACGGACCCGATTACGGTCGCGTTGTCCGCGACCCAGAAATCGCCGCGCGTGACGACTTTTCGCTCTCCGAGGGAATGGATCATGTGGGGGTTGGGCGATGAAAGGGAATCCGGATTATAGCGGGACGTTTACCGGCCCAGCCCCGCGGGCGATAATAGGCAAATTCTGCAAGGAGGTTCGATCATGTCAGCCGTAACCGCCGTAAAGTCCGCGGGCGATACCGATGTCGCCGCCCTGCTCGGGGCCGACGCCGAAAAACTGCTCAGCCATACCTGCAAGGGCATCCCGAAGGAATCCTTGCACCTGCCGGGACCCGATTTCGTCGATCGCGTGTTTGCGCCGTCGGACCGCACGCCGCAGGTGCTGCGCAGCCTGCAACAGTTGTTCAGCCACGGTCGCCTGGCCGGAACCGGCTACCTTTCCATCCTGCCGGTGGACCAGGGCATCGAGCACTCGGCGGGCGCATCGTTCGCCAAGAATCCCGCGTATTTCGACCCTGAGAACATCGTCAGGCTGGCGGTCGAGGGCGGTTGCAATGCCGTCGCTTCGACCCTCGGGGTCCTCGGTTCCTGCTCTAGGAAGTACGCGCACAAGATCCCGTTCCTGCTCAAGTTCAACCACAACGAATTCCTGACCTACCCGAACAAGTATGACCAGATTTTTTTTGCGAGCATCAAGCAGGCGCGCGACATGGGCGCGGTCGCGGTCGGCGCGACAATCTATTTCGGTTCGCCGGAATCCGCACGGCAGCTCGTGGAAGTGAGCAAGGCCTTCGAAATAGCCCACGAAATGGGCCTCGCTACGGTCCTCTGGTGTTACCTGCGCAATCCGGGATTCAAGACCGATAAGGATTATCACCTGTCGGCCGATCTCACCGGCCAGGCGAACCACCTTGGCGTCACCATCCAGGCCGACATCATCAAGCAGAAGCTGCCGGAGAATAACGGTGGCTACAACGCGATCAGCACCAAGGAGAATCCCTATGGCAAGATCGACAAGCGCGTGTATACGGAGCTTTCGAGCGATCATCCGATCGACCTCACGCGCTACCAGGTCGCCAACTGCTATATGGGCCGCGCGGGACTGATCAATTCCGGTGGCGCGTCCTCTGGCGACAGCGATCTTGCCGAAGCCGTGCGCACCGCCGTCATCAACAAGCGCGCTGGCGGCATGGGACTGATCTCGGGCCGCAAGGCTTTCCAGCGGCCGATGAAGGAGGGTGTGGGCATACTGAACGCGATCCAGGATGTCTATCTCTCCAGGCAGGTCACCATCGCGTAAGGTACTTGCCTTTATGCTCTTGCTCCCTCTCCGCTTAGGGGCGAGGTGACGGCCCGCAAGGGCCGTCTGCTTTTTATGCCGGCGCGCCCAGGCGCGCCGCGAACCGGGGATAGGTATCCGCAATGTCATCGCGGATCCTGCCGCGGATGGCGGTAAGCGTGTTGGCATCGGGCGCAGGCGTCAAGGGGACGCTGTCGGGGCAGTCGAACTCAAAGCCCGTGTTGTCGCAGATCTCTTCCACGCTATGGCCGGAATGAACACTCTCCAGGCGGAAGCGCCGCTGCTGTCTGTTGAAGAAAAATAATCCCAGTCCCGTCAGCAAGGCATGCGGTCCTCCGGGGCGATAGACCCCGGGCTCGCTGCCGCCGGGCGCGCTGATGAAATCCACCTTTGGTACCATCACCCGCCGCGTGTGTTCTTCCCGGAACAGGATCACCCGCGGTATCAGGAAGTAGAGGTAGGAAGAGCCGAAGGAACCCGGCCAGCGCACGTCGGTTGCGGGATAGTCTCCGGTGCCTACCAGGTTGATGTTGGCCTGGCCGTCGATCTGGCCGCCGCCGAGGAAGAACGCGTCGATGCGGCCCTGAGCCGCGAGGTCGAACAGCTCGACGCCGCCGCAGGTGAAGGGTTCGTGTCGCAGCGATCCGAGCACAGTGACGCGCATCGCGCCGTCCGACTGCTCCCGTGCCAACAGTGCGCCGGCGCCCGGGATCGGGGACGATGCGCCGGTCGCGACGTGCCGGCAGCCGCGCAGGAGCCGTGCGACAACGGAGATAAGCAATTCGGTCGGACTGTAAGCGCTCATGCCGCGGCGCGACGCGTACCGAGCCACTCTTCGAGAAACTGCGAGAACCCTGCGGCGGTTTTCGCGGCGGCGACATAGCGCGCCATTGCATCTTCGTCTTCCGGGTAGTAATCCCAGAATTGCAGCGGTGCCGCACCGCGACGGGCTTCGGCCACCGCAGTCACATAAATGGCGGGCATCACACCGGCTGCGCGCTGCGGATCGTCCAGCAGATTGCGATTAGTGATTTCCTCGGCGGTGACGAAAGTGCGCTTCGATGCGTGTGCCATGAGCATCAACTCGCGCTTGGAGCCGACGAATACATTACCGTCCCGGTCCGCGAGCGGCGCATGGAACAGGGCAACGTCGGGTTGAATCGCGGGCAGGGCCACGATCGAATCGCCTTCCGCGAAAGGATTGGCCATGAGTTTCCAGTCGCTCCGGTTGCGCAGCACGTCGGTGCCGATGAGTCCGCGCAGCGGCATGAACGGAATGCCCTTCTCCGCCGCCTGCAGGCCCGCATACACCGCCGGACAGGTGGCATCGAGCATGCGCAGCCGGCCCTCGCGAACCGCGGCGCTGAATCGCGGTGCCGTGCCGTATTCGCCCAGCGTGACCGCTGATGTCTCGATGGTGGAAACGGCCCCTGCGCCGATCAGGATATCGGCCTGCAAGCCGCCGACCGGCACGCAGACCAAATGCAATCCGCTTACACCGCGGCGCAGCATCTCGCGTGTCACAGCCATGGCGGGGCCGGAAGAATCCTTGGGCACGGCGAGCATAACGCCGTCGCCGATTTCGGCGGCGATTTCCTCGACCGTCACAACCATGCTGGACGCCATTCACGCTGTCCCGGGATAAGGATGCGGGCATTATGGCGCGGAAGCGGCAGCCGGCCAACCGGCGCCTGAGACTTCTGGACCCTGATTCCTTTTCACCGCGGAGGCGCAGAGACCCGACGTGCTACGCCCGTAGGGTCTGCGCCTCGGCGGTGAAACGATTTAGCCGATGGCGGGTGTCGAAATCCTCAGCACAACGTCCGGGTTTCGACAGCGGCCGCCGGAACCTCCAGCGCAGCCACTATTTCCTCGATAAGGCAGGATGCCGCGTAGACCGTTTCCATTGCGTCCAGCCGGCTGCCGCTATGGATAGCCTTAAGTCCATGATCCAGCATTGAATCCGCGGCACTCAACTTTGCCCTGATGTCGTCAAGGCGAGCTTTGCCGGCGCGCGCTGCAGTGATTGTCGAGAAGGCCATGTCGATCTCCATTCCGGGTTGCATGACATGACTCTTGCATGGGCTGTGCCCGGAAATCGACCACTTGGCAGCGACGGACGGCGGGACGGGTAACAGGCAAAAAAATCCCGCGGTGCACCTGCTGCCGCGGGATTCGTTGTCGGAACTGTGTGTGCTTACAGAACAGGCACCAGCAGCAGCGCGACGATGTTGATGATCTTGATCAGCGGGTTTACCGCGGGACCAGCCGTATCCTTGTAGGGATCGCCGACCGTATCGCCAGTCACTGCCGCCTTGTGGGCCTCGGAACCCTTGCCGCCGAAGTGCCCGTCCTCGATGTACTTCTTGGCGTTGTCCCACGCGCCCCCCCCTGTCGTCATCGAAATCGCGACGAACAGGCCAGTGACGATGGTGCCGATGAGCAGGCCGCCCAAAGCGCGAATGCCTGCGCCGGGTCCCATCAGCCAGTTCATGCCGAAGGCCACCACGACCGGAATCAGAACCGGCAGCAGCGACGGGATCATCATTTCCTTGATGGCGGATTTGGTCAGCATGTCCACCGCGCGCGAATAATCCGGCTTGGCGGTACCTTCCATGATGCCCTTGATCTCACGGAACTGGCGGCGCACTTCGACCACCACCGAACCGGCTGCACGGCCCACGGCTTCCATTGCCATCGCGCCGAACAGGTAGGGCACCATGCCGCCGATGAACAGTCCGATGATGACGGCTGGATCGGACAGTGAGAACACTGCCGCCTTGCCGGCCGCTTCGAGGTTGTGGGTGTAGTCGGCGAACAGCACCAGTGCTGCGAGACCAGCGGATCCGATCGCGTAACCCTTGGTGACGGCCTTGGTGGTGTTGCCCACTGCATCCAGCGGGTCGGTGATGGCGCGGATGTTCGGCGGCAGCTCGGCCATTTCCGCGATCCCGCCTGCGTTGTCCGTGATCGGACCATAGGCATCCAGTGCCACGATCATTCCGGTCATCGACAGCATGGCCGTTGCGGCAATGGCGATGCCATACAGTCCCGCCACTGAATACGACGCCCAGATCGCCGCGCACACTGAGAGGACGGGGAGGGCCGTGGATTTCATGGAAACGCCGATGCCGGCGATGATGTTGGTGGCATGTCCGGTTTGCGATGCCGCGGCGACATGGCGCACCGGGCCGTATTCCGTCGCCGTGTAATACTCTGTGATCACCACCATCAACGCTGTGAGCACCAGGCCGACCAGCGAAGCGTAGAACAGGTTGATCGCGCCAAGCTGGCTGTCAGCCATCATCCGGGTCGTGATGAAGTAGAACGCGATGGCCGCGATCACTCCGGAGACGATCACGCCCTTATAGAGGGCGTTCATGATCTTGCTGCCTTCCTTGGTCTTGACGAAGAATGTGCCGATGATGGAAGCGATGATCGAAGCGCCGCCCAGTACCAGCGGGTAGAGGATGGCGTTTTCGCCGACCGTGTTGATCATCAGGTGGCCCAGCAGCATCGAGGCAACAATGGTTACGGCGTACGTCTCGAACAGGTCAGCCGCCATGCCGGCGCAGTCGCCGACGTTGTCGCCGACGTTATCCGCGATCACGGCCGGGTTGCGCGGGTCGTCTTCCGGGATGCCAGCTTCGACCTTGCCCACCAGGTCGGCGCCGACGTCGGCGCCCTTGGTGAAAATGCCACCGCCCAGACGCGCGAAGATCGAAATCAGCGATGATCCGAATGCGAGGCCCACCAGTGCATGCAGGGCGCTGCGGATATCGACGAAGTGCAGGAGGATGCCGTAATAGCCGGCCACGCCGAGCAGGCCAAGGCCGACAACGAGCATGCCGGTGATTGCGCCGCCGCGGAATGCCACTTGCAGCGCGGCATTGATGCCGTGGTTGGCGGCTTCCGCAGTGCGGACGTTGGCACGCACCGACACGTTCATGCCGATGTAGCCGGCGGCACCCGACAGGACGGCGCCGATGACGAAGCCGATCGCCGAATACCAGTCGAGTCCGAATCCGAGCACGACGAACAGCACGGCGCCGACGACCGCTATGGTCGCGTACTGCCGGTTCAGGTAGGCCTGGGCCCCCTGCTGTATGGCTGCGGCGATTTCCTGCATGCGCGCATTGCCTGCAGGCCTGCCCAGAATCCACTGAGTCGAGATCACCCCGTAGGCAATCGCGATGATCGCGCACACCAGCGCGAAGATCAGTGCTGAAGACATGAATCCCCCTTTATCGATTTCAATACAGGGCCGAAATGGGCCGGCCCCTTGACCCTGGAGTGGAAACTACGAAAACCGAGCCTGCCGGTACCCGGGCAGCGAGTGGCCCGGCGAGCTAACGCGCGATTTTAACTGAATTTTCCGCGCGAAAATCCCGGTTTTACGGATTCAGAGCTTGAATTCCGGGAGTTTCCTGGGAACCGCGACGTTCTTGAGTCGAACGTAGTTGGGCAGGCCGTTTTTGAACGGCGGGTAATCTTCACCCAGGATCAGCGGGGCAAGGTAGCGCCGGCACTTGTCGGTGATGCCGAACCCGTCGTCGCTGATGAAGTCCTGCGGGAGCTTTTTCTCGACGTTGGCGACGTCATCCAGATTGGCGACACCGACTGTCCATTTGTAGGGGCTGTTCGACTTGCGCACGATGGTCGGCATGACCGCATTGCGGCCCTTGATGGCCAGGTCCACCGCGGCCTTGCCAACTGCGTAGGCTTGGGCGACGTCGGTCTTCGACGCGATGTGCCGCGCGGCGCGCTGCAAATAGTCGGCGACACTATAGTGATACTTCAGCTTGAGGCCGTCCTTGATCATGGTGGCAATCACCGGAGCAACGCCGCCAAGCTGGGCGTGCCCGAATGCGTCGCGCAGTCCCTGGTCAGACAGAAACTTGCCTTCCACGTCCTTGACCCCTTCGGATACGACCACCGAGCAGTATCCATAGCGTTTCACCAGGGCATCGACGCGGGCAAGGAACTGTGCCCGGTCGAAACGGACCTCGGGAAACAGAATCATGATCGGCAGGTCGCCCGGTTTTTCGGCGGCGAGACCGCCCGCCGCGGCGATCCAGCCGGCATGCCGGCCCATGACTTCGAGAATGAATACCTTGGTCGAGGTCTTCGCCATCGATGCCACGTCGAAGCTCGCTTCGCGCAGAGAAACCGCGACGTATTTGGCCACTGAGCCGAAGCCGGGGCAGCAATCGGTAATCGGCAGATCGTTATCCACCGTCTTCGGCACATGGATCGCCTGGATCGGGTAGCCCATGGTCTTCGAAAGCTGGGAGACCTTGAGGCAGGTATCCGCGGAATCGCCGCCGCCGTTGTAGAAAAAATAGCCGATGTCGTGCGCCTTGAAGACCGCTATCAGGCGCTCGTATTGCGGACGGCTTTCGTCGATGCCCTTGAGCTTGTAGCGGCAGGATCCGAATGCCCCGGCGGGCGTGTGCCGCAGTGCCGCGATGGCGGACGCCGATTCCTTGCCGGTATCGATGAGGTCCTCGGTCAGCGCGCCGATGATGCCGTTGCGCCCAGCGTAGATTTTACCGATGAGGTCCTTGCGCTTGCGTGCAGTTTCAATGACGCCGCAGGCGGAAGCATTGATGACGGCGGTGACACCGCCGGACTGGGCATAAAACGCATTTCTCTTTGGCATGGGGCGAACTCCTTCAAAGCGTTAGCCACAGAGGACACAGAGAAGTGCAGGAAACGGTGTGAAATGCACAGATAGGCTTGAAGAATTCATGGGAGACAACTCCCATTCCAGTCTGCTTCGTGCCCCGTACTATTAGCGCTTCTTGATTCCTCTGTGACCTCTGTGGCCTCTGTGGCTCAGAGATTATTATTCTAGTGCGGCGAAAATGCGGTCGCGGATCGACTCCATCGAGCCGACGCCCGCAACCTTCGCGTATTTCGGCGCACCCGGGGTGCCGCTTGCCGCCCACTTTGAGTAGTAGGCCACCAGGGGCTTGGTCTGCGAGTGATAGACCTTGAGGCGTTTCCTGATCGTGGCTTCCTTGTCGTCGTCGCGCTGTATCAGTTCCTCGCCGGTAACGTCATCCCTGCCGGCAACCTTCGGGGGATTGAAAACCACGTGATAAGTCCGGCCTGAACCCACGTGAACCCGGCGACCGGACAGGCGCTTGATGATTTCCGCGTCGTCAACATCCACTTCGATGACGTAGTCGAGATTGACACTGGCCGCTTTCATCGCGTCCGCCTGCGGTATCGTCCGCGGGAAGCCGTCGAACAGGAAGCCCTTTGCCGCATCCGGCTGCTTAATGCGCTCTTTCACCAGGCCGATGATGACTTCGTCCGGTACGAGCGCGCCGGCATCCATGAATTTTTTCGCTTCAAGGCCCATCGGGGTGCCGGCTTTGACCGCTGCGCGCAGCATGTCGCCGGTGGATATCTGCGGCACGCCGTACTTTTCGGTAATGTGCGCAGCCTGCGTGCCCTTGCCCGCGCCGGGCGCGCCGAGAAGAATGAGTCGCATGTGGTTCCGATCCTCGATTGATTGATCCCGCCGGATTGTTCTCACCGGCGGGTGTGGCCGTCTTGCCGCAGCCTGGCCTGACTTGCCTGGCAATTATAAGGGCTGGCCCGGTCCGGAAAATGCCCGCCGCATCTTTTCCAGGTCTTCGGTGGTATCGACCCCGGGCTCGGGAGCCTCTTCCGTGATGGCGACACTAACCCGGTAGCCGTGCGCCAGGGCGCGCAGTTGTTCGAGTGCTTCGAATTGCTCGATCGCTGCGGGCGCCACGCTGGCATAGGCTTTCAGGAAGCTGCAGCGATAGGCGTACAGGCCCACGTGCCGGTAGACGGGTAACCCGGAGGGCAGGCGGGATTGGTCCACCTTGAAGGCATCCCGCGCGTAGGGAATCGGCGCGCGCGAAAAATAGAGCGCGTAGCCGTCTTTGTCCATCACCACTTTCACCGCGTTGGGATCGAACATTTCGCGGGCGTCATGGATCGGATGGCAGGCCGTGGCGATGGCCGCATCGCGATGTCCGGCCAGCTGCTGCGCGACGGACCGGATCAGTTCCGCGGGAATCCGCGGTTCGTCTCCCTGCACGTTGACGACGATCTGGTCGTCGCCCCAGCCGCGTGCGATGGCAACCTCCGCGATGCGGTCCGTGCCGGAGGCGTGGTCCGCGCGTGTCATTAACGCGACGTGCCCATGCCGCGCGACGGCTTCGCTGATCCTGGCGTCGTCGGTGGCGACGATGATTTCCTGCGCGCCCGATTCGCGAGCACGGTCAGCGACATGCACGACCATCGGCTTGCCCGCGATGTCTGCGAGCGGCTTACCTGGCAGACGGGATGAGGCGTAGCGGGCGGGGATGACGACAACGAATTTCATGGTGAACAGCGCATTAACGAGTGAACGGTAAACGGTGATCAGTGAACAGAAAGTTCCAGCTTCGCCGGCCGCTTTTCACCGTTCACCGTTTACTGATCACCGTCCACTAGACTTCCTCCTCCGGAGGAAGTTTGCGCGCTTCCTCTTCCAGCATCACCGGAATGTCATCGCGGATCGGATACGCCAGCCGGCAGGCCTTGCAGATCAGTTCCTTTTCCGCTTTCCGGTACAGCAACGGGCCCTTGCAGATCGGGCAGACCAGGATGTCGAGCAGCTTAGGATCCATGCGAAGTCCTGAGTTTGTCGAGAATGAGCCGGTCGAGTCCGGGCGAGACGCGCGCGTCCACGGGCAGGACCCAATGATGCTCGCGCACGAAAGGCTGGCATTTTATCGCATCCTTCTCGGTCATGATGATCGCGTCGGCGCCGGCAAACTCGACATCGGACCCGGCGAAGGCGTGATGATCCGGAAAGGGATGCGCCGTGAAGCTCAGCCCCAGGCCCCGCAGATGCTCGAAAAAGCGCGCGGGGTTGCCGATGCCGGCCAGCGCATGGACCCGCATGCCCTGGAAGGCGCCCGCATCCTGCGTTAATGCGGGGTTGAGCAGATTCCTGAACATGGTGCCCTCCAGCAACATGGCAAAGCTTCGCGGTTTGTGAGCCGACCCAGCGCCTGTTCCATTTAATACGACTGCGTCCACTTCCTCCAGGCGGCCCGCCGGTTCCCGCAGCGGACCGGAAGGAATGGGCAGGCCGTTACCCAGTCCACGGGACGCGTCCACCACGGCGATCTCGAAGTCGCGCCGCAGGCGGTAGTGTTGCAGGCCGTCGTCGCTGACGATAACGTTGCAATCGGGATGGGCAAAAAGCAGTGCGCGCGCGGCCGCAACCCGGTCGTGGCCGATCCAGACCGGGCAGCCGGTCCGGCTTGCCAGCAAAGCGGGCTCATCGCCGACCGCAGCCGGATTGGCGTCCGCCCGCACATGACGGATTTCTCCTTCGCCGCCATAGCCGCGGCTGACAATGCCGGGGCGGAATCCCTGTTCGCGCAGAACAGCGCACAGCCAGATGACAAGAGGGGTCTTGCCGGTGCCGCCGGCGGTGATGTTGCCGACGACGACTACCGGGACGTCCAGGCGTTCCGAACGAAGCAGTCCGTAGCGGAAAGCCATCTTCCGCAGCGCCGAAGCCAGGCGGAAGGCCGCAGCCGCGGGCAGCAGCGCGATCGACAGCCAGGAAAGGCGGTACCAGTGACGTTCCGGCGATATCACCTGGGATTCCCGCCGCGCAGCAGGCCTGTCAGCGCTGCTGCTGCGTGGTGAAAGTAATCTTGCCGAAGCCGGCGAGCCGCGCGGCTTCCATCACGTTGATGACCGACTGGTGGGTGGCGTTTGCGTCGGCGTTTATGATGATCACCGGATCGGGATTGGAGCCCGCCGCCTTGCGAAGTTCGCCGGCGAAACTACCCGGTGTGGTGAACGCCACAGTGGTCTTGTTGACTACGTACTGCCCGGAGGACGAAACGCCTACCCTGATATGGCTCGGCCGGTCGGCGGGACGATTGGCATCCGCCGTGGGCAGGTTGATCTGCAGTTCAGAAAACTTGGAATAAGTGGTGGTCACCGCCAGAAAAATCACGATGACGATGAGAACGTCGATGAAGGGCACGAGATTGATCTCGGGTTCCTCGCGGAACGATCCTCGGCGGAAATTCATCGGCGGAAATTCATCGACGTCGCACCTCAGCCCTGCCGCTTGCCTTGAATGATCTCGACCAGCTTGACCGCCTGAATTTGCATCTCCACCACCAGCGAATCGGCGCGGGCGCGGAAATGGCGGTAGAACACCAGGCTGGGGACCGCGACGATGATGCCGAAGGCGGCGTTATAAAGAGCGATGGAGATACCGTGCGCCAGGGCCCCGGGATCGGCCATGCCGGAAGGGCCCTGCACGCCGAAGATCTCGATCATGCCCACGATGGTGCCGAGCAGCCCGAGCAGTGGAGACATCGTGGCGATTGTGCCAAGCGTGGTGAGAAACCGGTCCAGTTCATGCGCGACCGCATAGCCCGCTTCTTCCACCGATTCCTTGATCACTTCGCGGGAACTGCCGGCCTCTTTAAGGGCTGCGGCGAAAATCCTGCCGAGCGGGGAGGTTAGCGACAGGCGGCTCAGCATCTCGGCGGAAACACCTTTCTGGCGGAATTCCTGGACGACCTGCGGCAGCAGGTCGCGTGGCGCCACGAGATCCTTGCGCAGGCTGTAGAAGCGTTCACCGATGATGCCGACCGCGACAATCGAACACAGGATGATGGGCCAGATCGGCCATCCGGCGGCCTCGATGATTTGTAGCACTCGTGATCTCCAGGCTTCAGAAAAGTGGCGCCACTTTAAACTGACAGGTCGGCAGCAGCAAGCCGACGACAGTGAAACGGCGCCGTTGCGGGAATTTCCGTGCGCGAGGTATTGACAGCATGCCTCGCACGCAATCTAGTGCCGGAAAACTGTCCACAATCTTTGTGGATAACATTGTGCATAGCTTGTTCAAACGCACGATAAGTTGAGCGTGCAGAAGCTTTTTCTGGTTTCAGATCAAAAAATGCCCGAAGTTATTTTGTGAACAAATTCAAACTGTTGCGTGACACCCCCGCGTGGATGCGGGGTTTGCGGGCGATTCCCTTTACAGATTTATGACCCTTGTGGATGAAAACATCCTTTCGGCCGCCTTTGTCAAGCGCTATCGTCGATCGCGGGCAGTAGATGGAATCGAAAAAAATATCCGCCCGTGCGCGCCGGCGCCTTTTCCACGCAAGTGCCTGTGCAAATTAGAATGTGTTTATGGAACCTACCGACAACGCCACGCACGCCATTAGCGTCTCCGAGCTCAACCGCCGGGCGCGCGAACTGGTGGAGGGCGCATTCCCGCTGATCTGGGTGGCGGGAGAGATCTCCAATTTCACGCGGGCCGCTTCGGGCCACTGCTACTTCTCGCTCAAGGACGCAGCCGCCCAGGTACGCTGCGTGTTTTTCCGGCACAAGGCGGCTTTGCTGGACTGGAAACCGGAAAACGGCATGCAGGTGGAAGTTCGTGCGCTGCCCTCGTTCTACGAGGCGCGCGGGGAATTTCAGCTCGGGGTCGAGAACATGCGCCGTTCCGGCTTCGGGGCCTTGTACGAGGCGTTCGAGCGCCTGAAGAGGAAAATGCAGCAGGAGGGATTGTTCGAAGCGGCGCGCAAACGTCCGATCCCGGCTTTCGCTGGCACCGTGGGAGTGGTTACATCACGTAAGGCGGCGGCGCTGCGCGACGTGCTGACGACGCTGGCGAGGCGCATGCCCGGGACGCGCGTGGTCATCTACCCCGCTCCGGTGCAGGGACAGGGCGCCGGCGAGAAAATCGCCGAAGCCATACGAACGGCGTCCACGCGCGCCGAAGCCGACGTCCTGATCGTCTGCCGCGGCGGCGGCAGCATCGAGGATCTGTGGGCTTTCAACGAAGAAGGGGTGGCGCGCGCGATCGCCGCCTGCTCGATGCCCGTGGTTGCCGGCATCGGCCACGAGACCGATTTCACGATTGCCGATTTCGTTGCTGATGCGCGTGCGCCGACACCAACGGCAGCTGCCGAACTGGTGAGCGCCAGCCGCGCCGAACTGGGTCCGCGCCTGCAGGTGCTGGGTGCGCGCCTGATGCGCAATATCGAACGCCTGCTCAGTTCGCGCGGACAGCAGGTAGACTACTTGGCCAGGCGCCTGGTTCATCCCGGTGATTACATTGGCGTACAGGCCCGCCACCTGAAACAACTGGGCATGCGCCTGAAATCGTCCGCATCGCGCATGATCGAGTCCGGTGTCTGGGGCATCAGTGAAGTTGCTGCGGCCCTGCGCACGAACCGGCCGGATGTGGAGGGCCTCCTTGCCGAAAACCAGGAGGCGCGGCTGCGCCTGAGCCTGGGTTACGCGCGCTACCTCGAGTTGCACGACAACCGGCTCGCGCAGTTTGGCGCCAGCCTGGGACACCTCAATCCGCAGGCGGTGCTGGAACGCGGCTACAGCATCGTGGCTCGGGAAGACGGCCGCATCGCGCGCAGCAGCCTCGATGTGCATGCGGGCAACCGCGTGCAGATAACATTCGGCGAAGGCGCGGCACAGGCCCGGATCGAAGATGTAACAAAACCCAAAGTTTGATTGCGGCACGCGCCGCCGGAAGGGTATCGTTGCCGTTGCTTTTCCGGTTCCATGCTGCGGGCATCCGGCCGGCGGATTTCTTAAATCTAAGAATATTTCCTGGAGGAATGATGACAATCCTGAAAAAACTGTTTTCCCTGTCGATTGCGGTCTTTCTGGGCACCATGGCCCTGGGCGCCGGTGCGCAGACCTCGGACAAGAAAGTGCTGAATCTGGACGGCGCGCGCAAGATCGCCGCGGCTGCCGAAGCCGAAGCGAGGAAGAACAACTGGAACGTGGTCATCGCCATCGTCGACGATGGCGGCAACCTGCTATACCTGCAGCGCATGGACGGCACCCAGACCGGCAGCATCCAGGTCGCGATCGACAAGGCGCGTACCGCGCAGGCCTTCAAGCGCCCCACCAAGGTATTCGAAGACGCGATCGCGGGCGGGCGCAACGCCATCCTCGGCCTCAACGGGGCATTGCCACTCGAAGGCGGCCTGCCGGTCAAAGTCGGTGACCAGGTCGTGGGCGCCGTCGGCGTTAGTGGCGTGACGGCACCACAGGACGGCCAGATTGCCAAGGCCGGCGCAGACGTCGTCAACTGAATGTTTTTTCGAGGAGGGAAGCGGAGCTTCCCTCCCGTATTTCAGACGGCCAGCGCTTCCTGCAAGTGCCGCCCGACCTGCTCCTGCAGGTCCTCAGCCAGACAGTCGAAAACTTTCACCTCGGGCATCGCGCGTAACCATGTCAGCTGACGCTTGGCCAACTGGCGTGTTGCGCTGACCGCCTTTTCGCGCAACCCCGCAAGCGTGTACTCGCCGTCCAGGTACTGCCAGACCTGGCGATAGCCGACACAGCGCATCGAAGGCAGGTCGGGGGTCAGGACATAGTTCTCGCGCAGTTCGCGCACTTCGTTGATCAGGCCGAGTTCGAGCATCTCCTCGAAACGCGACGCGATGCGTTCGTGCAGTTCCTTGCGTTCTCCGGGAACCAGCGCGACCGGGATGAGCCGGTAGGGCAGGTCCGCCGGACGGCCGCTCGCGATCAGTTCCGACATCGGCTTGCCGGTCAGGTAGAAGATTTCCATGGCCCGCTGGATGCGTTGCGAATCGTTCGGATCCAGGCGCTTTGCCGCCACCGGGTCGATGCGTTCGAGCTCGCGGTGCATCGCCGGCCAGCCGGTCTCGGCCGCCATCACGTCCAGCACCATGCGCGTATCCGGATCGGCCGGGGGCAGGTCGGATAACCCTTCGCGCAGGGCCTTGAAATACAGCATGGTGCCGCCAACGAGCAGGGGGATGCGGCCGTCATTGGTGATGTCACCCATGATTCCGACTGCGTCATTGCGGAACCGCGCTGCCGAATAGCGTTCGTTCGGCTCGATTACGTCGATCAGGTGATGCGGGAAGCGCAGCCGGATGTCGAGGGCCGGCTTGGCCGTGCCAATGTTCATGTGGCGATAGACCTGCGCCGAATCCACGCTGATGATCTCGGCGGGAAAGCGGCGCACCAGTTCCAGCGCGACGCCGGTCTTGCCGCTGGCGGTGGGGCCCATCAGCAGAATTGCCGGAGGGCGATCCTGCGGGTGCTGGGTGCTGGGTACTGAGTTCTGAGAGGGGGACATGCTTCGTTTCTTCGCAGCACTTATGGGCAAAGCCCGGTATCCAGCGAAGTCGGGCAGCACACAGTACGCAGCACGTTCATTTCCCTCTCATGAACATGCGGTCCAGTTCGCCTATCGTGACCTGGAACCAGGTCGGGCGCCCGTGGTTGCACTGGCCGGAGCGTTCAGTGGTTTCCATTTCCCGCAACAGGGCGTTCATTTCCTGCACCGTAAGCTGGCGGTTGGCGCGAACCGCAGCATGGCAGGCCATTGTCGCCAGCATTTCGTTCTGACGCTCGGCAAGCACCCGGCTACCGCCGAACTCGGTAATTTCCGCCAGCACGTCGCGGGCGAGCTGCGCGGCGTCAGCCTGGGCAAGCGTCATCGGCACCGAGCGAACCGCGATGGCGGTGGGTCCCAGGGCGGCGATTTCGAATCCGAGCTTTGCCAGCGTGTCGCTGTTTTCCTCCGCCGTTGCGACTTCCAGCGCGCTTGCCGTCATGGTCGCGGGGATCAGCAGCTTTTGCGTGGGGATGCGGTTATCTTCGAGCGCTGTCTTTAACTGCTCGTAAACGATGCGTTCGTGCGCGGCGTGCATGTCCACCACGATCAATCCCTTTTCGTTCTGCGCCAGGATGTAGATGCCGGCAAGTTGCGCCAGTGCGAAACCCAGGGGGTGCGGCTCCTCATCGGCATGCAGCATCGGCGCCTGGGGTGCGGGGAACCTCTCGTCACGGGTTCCGAACAGGGCGGCATAAAAGGCGCCGGGCTCCGAGGCTGTGCCCGCGGATGCGCCGAAATCCGTGGCACTCCTCGCGCTTCCGCCGAAATCCATTGCCGGCTGGCGGAAATACGAAGGCTGTGAGAACGGCAGGGTGGTGCCGGCGGCCGACGGCACGACAGATTGGGCACCGGCCCGTGTGGTGGCGAGCGATTTTTCAAGTGCGTGGAACACGAACTGGTGGACGCCGCGCGAATCCCGGAACCTCACCTCGATCTTGGTGGGATGTACATTGGCGTCGACCAGGGCCGGATCGAGGTCCAAGAACAGCACATAGGCCGGGTGGCGGTCGTGGTGCAGGACGTCGTGGTAGGCCTCGCGCACCGCATGCGACAGCATCTTGTCGCGCACGAACCGACCATTGACGAAAAAGTACTGGGCGTCGCGCGCCGCGCGCGAATACGCAGGTTGTGCCACAAGGCCATGCAGGCGGAAGCCGCCGCTATCCACCGCGATGCGCAGCGCAGCTTCGCGAAACGCCTCGCCGAGGACGGCATGCACACGGTCCTCGGTGCTGCCGGGCTGCAGCCGCCACTGAGCCCGGCCATTGTGCGTCAGGGTGAACTGGGTGTCCGGCCTCGAGAGCGCAATGCGCCGGAAGGTCTCCTCGCTGTGCGCGAACTCGGTTTGCGCGCTGCGCAGGAATTTGCGCCGGGCGGGCGTGTTGAAATACAGGTCGCGCACTTCGATGGTCGTTCCCGCCGGCGCGGCGGCAGGTTCCGGCGCGGAAACCGAGCCACCGCTTGCCTCGAGTTTCCAGGCGTGGGTGCTGGCCGCGACACGGCTAGAGAGTGTCAAATGGGCCACGGCCGCGATGCTGGCCAGCGCCTCACCGCGAAAACCGAGGCTGGCCACACGTTCCAGGTCTTCGAGTGCCCCGATCTTGCTCGTGGCGTGACGGGCAAGTGCGAGCGCCAGTTCGGACTGGCCGATGCCACTGCCGTTGTCGGCAACACGGATCTGCTTCACGCCGCCTTCGCCGAGCTGGACCGATACTTCGCTGGCGCCCGCATCAAGGCTGTTCTCGAGCAATTCCTTGAGGGCCGAGGCGGGCCGGTCGACGACTTCCCCCGCCGCAATCTGGCTGATCAGCAGGTCGGGCAATACGCGGATGGAGGGCATCGAGTGGCTCGGAGGCAGACCCCGGATTATAGCTGCTGGCCGCAGCGGGCAGACTTTGCCCTCCGCGCCTCGCTTCAGGGCCGCGCTTTCTCTATAATTGCCAAACTTTTTTGAACCCATAACTGGTCTCCATGACGAGCACATCGTTTCTCCGGAGGGCGGTTCTACAGGGAGGCTATTCGATATCATGCAGATTGGCATACCGGCGGAAATCCGCGCGGGTGAATCCCGGGTTGCTGCAATCCCGGAAACCGTAAAGAAGCTGGCCGCAGGCGGTCACCACAATCTCGTGGTACAGAGCGGTGCCGGCGCGTCCTGCTCGATTCCCGACGCCGAGTTCGCGGCTGCCGGAGCGTCCATCGTCCAGAATGCGGCCGATGTCTTCCGGTCAGACATCGTGCTCAAGGTGCGTGGCCCCGAGGCTGCGGAACTGCCGTTACTCAGGTCCGGCGCCATCCTGGTCGGCATGCTGAGCCCCTACAAAAAGGAAGGGATCGAAGCCATCGCCCGTACCGGTGTCACCGGATTCGCGATGGAAGCCCTGCCGCGGATCTCCCGCGCTCAGAGCATGGATGTGCTGTCTTCCCAGGCCAACATCGGTGGCTACAAGGCGGTGCTGGTGGCTGCCAACGCCTACCAGCGCATGATGCCAATGCTGATGACGGCGGCTGGCACCGTGAAGGCGGCGCGCGTGGTGATCATGGGCGTCGGCGTGGCGGGCCTGCAGGCGATAGCAACCGCCAAGCGCCTCGGCGCGATCGTGGAGGCGACCGATGTGCGGCCCGAAACCAAGGAACAGGTGGAGTCCCTCGGCGGGAAATTCATCGATGTGCCGCTGACCGATTCGGAAAAGGAACTGGCCAAGGGCCAGGGCGGCTACGCGCGCGATATGGGCGAGGACTACAAGAGACGCCAGGCCGCGCTGGTCGCCGATCGCATCAGGCAGGCCGATATCGTCATTACCACGGCGCTTATTCCCGGCCGCCCCGCTCCGGTGCTGGTGACTGAGGAAATGGTCAAAAGCATGAAGCCCGGTTCGGTCATTGTCGACATGGCGGTGGAGCAGGGCGGCAACTGCCCCCTGTCCGAACTGGACAAGACGGTGGTGAAGCATGGCGTGCAGATTGTCGGCATTGCCAACTTGCCGGCACTGGTGCCTTTCGACGCCAGCGCGCTGTATTCGCGCAACTTGCTTAATTTCCTTAACCTGCTGGTGGACCCCAAGACTGGGGAACTGAAGCTGAACCGCGAAGACGAGATCATCGCCGGATCGCTGGTCTGTATCGGCGGAGAACTAACAAAGAAAACGTAACGTAATGCGTGAGGAGAGAGGGGAAATCCTCGTGCCTCGTGCCTCAAATTTGGAGAACTGAATGGAAGCCGTTGATCCGATCGTCAGTCACCTCACCGTGTTCGTCCTTGCCATTTTCGTCGGCTACCACGTGGTCTGGACCGTCACTCCGGCGCTGCATACGCCATTGATGTCCGTCACCAATGCCAT
This sequence comes from Burkholderiales bacterium, assembly GCA_046590325.1. Classification (GTDB taxonomy): domain Bacteria; phylum Pseudomonadota; class Gammaproteobacteria; order Burkholderiales; family JACQAP01; genus JACQAP01. The sequence goes on from JBKJUC010000020.1 coordinate 51,007, forward strand.
CTCCGGGATCATCATCGTCGGCGCGATGTTGGCCGCCGGCCCGCAGCCGATCGACTGGGGCACCGTCATGGGGTTCATTGCCGTGGTGCTGGCCAGCATCAACGTGTTCGGAGGCTTCATGGTGACCCAGCGCATGCTGGAGATGTTCAAGAAAAAAGAGAAGAAGGCCGGCCACTGAGCCGGTGCCGCTTCGCTGAATCGAACCTGTCCCGGAGAAATGAATGTCTGCTAACCAAGTGGCACTGGCGTACCTGATCGCGTCGGTGTTCTTCGTACTTTCGCTGAAGGGGCTCTCCTCGCCGACGACCTCGCGTCGGGGCAACCTGTTCGGCATGATCGGCATGACCATCGCGGTTCTTACCACGCTTTCGGTCACGAAGAACTGGATGCTGATAGTTCTGGGCATCGCCGTTGGCGGCACCATCGGCGCGGTGATCGCGCGGCGCATCCAGATGACGGCCATGCCGGAACTGGTGGCGGCGATGCACTCGCTGGTCGGGCTCGCCGCGGTGCTGATCGCGATTGCTGCAGTCCATAACCCGGGCGCCTACGGCATTCTGACCGCCGATGGCGTGATTCCGCGCGGCAATCGCCTCGAACTGTTCATCGGCACCTTCGTGGGCGCGCTTACCTTCAGCGGCTCGGTGATCGCTTTTGGCAAGCTGTCAGGGAAGATCCGCAGCGCACCGGTCGTGTTCGGCGGCCAGCATTGGGTCAATCTGCTGCTGGCGATCGTGATGGTCGGCTTCGGCCTTGCCTTCATGTTCAACCAGAGCTGGACGCCATTCGCCGTCATGACCACGGTCGCCTTCATCCTCGGCGTGCTGATCATCATTCCCATCGGCGGCGCCGACATGCCCGTGGTGATTTCCATGCTGAACAGCTATTCGGGCTGGGCAGCGGCGGGCATCGGTTTTTCGCTCAACAATCCGATGCTGATCATTTCCGGATCACTGGTGGGGAGTTCCGGCGCCATCCTTTCGTACATCATGTGCAAAGCGATGAACCGCTCGTTCTTCAGCGTTATCCTTGGTGGCTTTGGTGCCGAGGCCGGCACGGCGGCGGTAACGGATGGAACACAGAAGAACCATCGCAGCGGCAGTCCCGAGGACGCCGCATTCCTGATGGGCAATGCCGAGTCGGTCATTATCGTGCCGGGTTACGGCCTCGCCGTGGCGCGCGCCCAGCACGCGGTCAAGGAAATGGCCGAAAAACTGCATGCCAAGGGGGTCAATGTCCGTTATGCGATCCATCCGGTCGCCGGCCGCATGCCGGGCCACATGAACGTGCTGCTGGCGGAAGCGGAAATTCCCTACGACCAAGTGTTCGAAATGGACGAAATCAACAACGAGTTCTCGACGACCGACGTGGTGCTGGTACTGGGCGCCAACGACGTGGTGAACCCGGCCGCGAACGTTCCGGGAAGCCCGATCTATGGCATGCCCATCCTGGAGGTCCACAAGGCCCGTACGGTGCTGGTGGTCAAGCGCAGCATGGCCTCTGGCTATGCGGGTCTGGACAATGACCTCTTCTACATGGACAAGACCATGATGGTGTTCGGCGACGCGAAGAAGGTGGTGGAAGACATCGTAAAGGCCATTTGACGCCCGTCAGGCCTAGACGCGGGCCCCTTCAGGCCTAATAATTGCGCTAAGTACTTGATGCGGTAGCCAAGCTGCGGCGGCAGATGAGGCTTCTCCCCCAGGAGAGGCCTAAATTGTTTTTCCGCAAGTCGAAAGTCCGTTGTCGCATTTCCTGGTTTACGGGGACTGAGAAAGAGCAAATTGGACAAGAAGACGATCTACTCCAAGACCGGCAAAGGCGTCCTGGAGATCAAGAACAAAGCCGGAAAGCTCTCCAAGGACCTGATCAAGGTCCTGACGCTGATCGACGGCAAATCCAACATGGCCGACCTCTTGGCTAAGGCCAAGTTCGATGACGCCGAGATGGACAAGGCGATCACGCAGTTGTCGGCAGGCGGCTATATCAAGGAATTCTCCAATACCTCCACGGGTGTGTCTTCCGGCGGTAGCGACCCCGGAGGCGGCTCCTACGTCGACGACCTCGACTTCACCTCTTCGCTCACGTCCTCCAAGTCAAAAAACCCCTACCAGTCCGCCCAGACCGAATGGCGGCAGCGGGAATCCGCTGATCGTGCCAAGGCCGAGGTCGATGCCAAGAAAAAACGCGAAGAAGAAGATCAGCTGAAGAAGGAACAGGCGTCAAAACTGGCGCGCGAGGAGTCGGGCCGGCTGGCGAAGGTAGAGGCGGAGCGCAAGCTCAAGGAAGCGGCCGCCATGAAGTCGCGCGAGGAGACCGAGCGCAAGGAGAAGATCGAGGCCGAGGCAATGGCCCAGACCACACGCGACCTGCAGAAGATCCTCGAGGCCGAGCGTAAGGCGCTGGAGGAAAGCGAGAAGAAAAAGCAGGAAGCAGCGTCCCGCAGGGGCGCGCAAGAGGTAGAAGCCCGCAGTCGTGACGAAGCAGAACGCAGGCGCAGGGAAGACGAAGAGCGGCAGCGCAAGGAAGCCGAGGATCGCAAGCACAGGGAAGCTGAGGAGCGCAAGCGCAAGGAAGCCGAGGAACTCAAACGCCGCGAGGCAGAGGAAGAGCGCAAGCGTCGCGAGCAGGAGGAGCGCAAACGCCAGGAAGAGGAAGCACGCAAGCGCAAGGAAGCCGAGGAGCTCAAACGTCGCGAGGAAGAGGAAGAGCGCAAGCGTCGCGAGCAGGAAGAGCGCAAACGCCAGGAAGAGGAAGCACGCAAGCGCAAGGAAGAGGAAGAGCGCAAACGCATCGAAGCAGAGGAACTCAAGCGCAGGGAAGAGGAAGAACGCAAGCGTCGCGAGGAAGAGGAGCTGAAACGCAAGGCAGAGGAAGACCGCCTCAAGCGCGCAGAAGAGGAACGGCGCCAGCGCCGTGAAGAGGAGGATCGCCGCCGCCAGGAAGAGGACCAGCGGCGCCGCAAGGAAGACGAAGCACTCGAGGAGAAGGAACAGGAAGAGAACGATCTCCGCAGGGCGGAGGAAGACCGTCTGCGTACCGAGGAAAACGAGCGCCGCCAGAAGGAAGACGCAGAGCGCCGCAGCAGCGAGGCCGAAGATTCCGCCCGCCGCGCCCGGGAGGATGACCGGCGTGCGCGGGAAGAGAAAGAAGAGAATATGCGGCGTGAGGAAGAAGATCGCCGTCGCCGCGAGGAAGAGGAGCGGGCGAGGGCGCCGGTTGCGGCACAAGCGGACGTTTCTGCCGAATTCGACCTGTCCGGCTTCAAGTCGATGGAGGACCGGATAGCGGTGGAGTTCGAGAAGCAGCAGGACGAGCTGCGCAAGCGTGAAGAGGAAGAGGAGCGCCGCCGCAACCAGGACGAGCAGGCCAGGTTGTCCGCCGAGCGCGTGGAACGTGAGGAGGAGGCGCGCCAGGAGGCGGAACGCCGCGAATCCGAGGATCGGGAGCGGCGGGAGCGCATGGAGCAGGAGCGCGCCGAACGCGACGCCCGCGAACGCAAGCGCCAGGAAGAGAAGGAGGCGCGCGGCCGCGAAGCGGAGGAGCGCAAGACTGCCGCTGCCCAAGAGCGTCAGCGGCAGGAGGAGATGAAGGTCGAATCCGAGCGACGCTCGCGTGAAGACGCGTTGGTGGGCCGGCGCAAGGAGCAGGAACAGCGCGACCGCAAGCGCGCGGAAGTCCAGTCGCTAAAGAAATCGAAGGCGATCCGTTCGCCGCTGGAGAAGGCCAAGCCGTTTCTCATCGGTATCGCCGTAGTCGTGGCGCTGCTGTTCGGCGGTGTGCAACTGTTGCCGATGAACTCCTACATTCCGGCCGTGGAAAAGCTGGCAGCGGACCACATCAAGGAGCCGGTGACCATCGGCTCCATGAAGATTTCGATCCTCGGAGGGTTCGCCATGAACCTGGACAACGTCAAGCTCGGCACCACGCAGGACGTGAAGATCGACCGGGTTACATTGTCACCCGAGCTGGGATCGATATTCGGTGACGTCAAGGTGGTCCGCAGGATCGACGTCGAGTCGATGAGCGTGGCGCAGGAGGTCCTGCCTCGCCTGTCGAAATGGATGGAGGCGGCGCTTGCCGACAAGGGCGTGCAGCTCGGGCGTATCGTCATGAAGAACATCAAGATCGAGTCGACGGTCCTGCAGTTGCCGCCTTTCGATGCCGATCTGCAGATGAGTCCCGAAGGTTCGATCGAGCGCGCAAGGCTGAACGACGGTAAGCTGGAAGTGGAATTGACGCCGCGCAACAACGAAATTGACATTGAGGTGGCCGCGAACAAGGGCTGGGTATCACCGATCGGACCGAAACTCGAGTTCACGGATTTTTCGGCGAAGGCGGTCGCGTCCAACAGCCAGATACGGGTTTCCGAGTTCAAGGCGTTACTTTATGGAGGAGCGGCAAGCGGCAAGGCGGTACTCAACTGGGGCGGCCCCTGGTCGATCGAGGGTGATCTGAGCACGGAGCGCATCAACCTGCAGGAACTGATGCCGGTGTTCACGCGCGAGGCCAAGTCGAGCGGCCAGTTGGAGTCGCGATTCCGTTATTCGATGGTGGCGCCCGACCTGCCTTCCCTGCTCAATCAACCGAAGATGGATGGTTCCTTCGCGATCCGCAAGGGCGACCTCGACGGCGTGGACTTGGTGCGGGCATTGCAGGTCGGAGGCCGCGAAAACGTGCAGGGCGGCGCGACACGATTCGAGGAGATCACGGGCACGCTCGCATTGTCCGGCGACCGTTACCAGTTCCGCGGCCTGAAGCTCGGATCGGGGCTGCTGTCGGCGACGGGAGGGTTCGACGTCGCGCCGAACAACGATGTCAGCGGGAAAGCCTTCGTCGAACTCAGATCGCAGGCCGCGCAGATCCGGGGCAATTTCAACGTAGGTGGATCGCTGAAGGCCATCGTCCTCAAACCGGACTAGCGCCACTGGCGGACCCTGCACGGCCCGGCCATGACTCAGACCGGGCTGTTTTTTTTAGATCACATCTTCCTGGCGATCGATGTCGCGCAGGATGCCTGGGTCTGCGCAGGCGATGGTCCCGACTTCTCCGGCGTGCCGCCTGACCAGCGCGCGCGCGCCTTCGTCTCCCTGAAGTTCGAGTAATTCCTTCCCATGGCGGCTGCTAAATCCGACCGGATGGCCGCGTTCACCGCGATATTCGGGAATGGCAATTGCGGCACCCAGCGCGATTTTTTCCGCGACCGCGGATATGGTCATGGGGGCAAGATAAGGCATGTCGCCCAGCGCGATTACCCAGCCGTCCGCATCCGCTGCCGCGCGAACGCCGCAGACCAGGCTGCGCGCCATGCCCAGGTGTGAATCGTCACAGACATGCACCGCCACACCTTCGCGCTGCATCATCTCGCGGAGCGTGTCGTCGCCCGCACGCACAACTACGAGTACGTCGGGCAGCGCCGACTTCAGGTTTCGCAGCGATGCGATACCGAGTGGCGTGCCGTCAGCCAGCTTGTGCAGTAGCTTGCCGCCGCCAAAGCGGCTGCCGCTGCCAGCGGCGAGGAGGATTCCGACAATTTTCAATTGCAGGATTGGGGATTCAGGATTGGGCTTAAGACGGATTAATGCAGCAGCGTTTTTTACTCAATCCACAATCCGCAAGCCTCGAATTCTATGCCAACTTCGATCTGGCCAAAGGCGGGGCGCCGTGACTCGTTAGCGGCATACCGCCCGTTTGCGGGAACGACGCCTTGAATCCGCATCCGGCTACCTCAACGGAACCTGGCTGCGTCATTCTGCGCCAACTTAGATCTGGCCAAAGGCGGGTTCGCGGCGAAATACTTGCGTATGCCGGCGAGGATCGCCTGCGCCATCTTGTCCTGGTACTTCTCGTCCTTCAGCCGCCTTTCCTCGTCGGGGTTGGTGAGGAAGGCGGTTTCCACCAGGATGGAAGGAATGTCGGGCGCTTTGAGAACGGCGAATCCCGCCTGTTCGACATGGGCCTTATGCAGTTCGTTGATGCCGCCGATTTCGCCCAGGACCGAGCGCGCGAGCTTGAGGCTGTCGTTGATTGTCGCGGTCTGCGACAGGTCGAGCAGCACCTGCTTTAGCGTCGGATCGTCGACGTCGATGTTGACGCCGCCAATCAGGTCGGCCTCATTCTCCTTTTTCGCGAGCCAGCCTGCCGCCGCCGACGAGGCGCCGCGTTCCGACAGTGCAAACACCGACGAGCCGCGTGCATGCGGCTTGATGAACGCGTCTGCGTGAATCGAGACGAGCAGATCGGCTTGCACCTTGCGGGCCTTGATCACGCGATTGGCGAGCGGCACGTAGTAGTCGCCGTCGCGGATCAGGATGCCGCGCATGTTCGGTTCCGAATCCACCAGCGCCTTGAGTTTCCTGGCCATCGCCAGTGTCACGTGTTTCTCGTAAGTACCGCTACGGCCCTTCGCCCCCGGATCTTCGCCACCGTGGCCGGCATCGATTGCAACGGTGACGAGTCGCATGACTTCGGGCTGCGCCGGTGCTGGTTTTTTCGGGGCTTTCGGATCGGCCGGTGTCGTGTTGGGCACGGTTGCGGATTTATCGGTCGCCGCTGGCGGCCCTGCGGGTGGAGGCGCGGGCATCGTGGCGGGCTTGCTGTTTTCGAGAAGAGCGGTGATCGGATCGACTGGTTCGGCCGGGTAGATGTCCAGCACCAGGCGATAACCGTATTCGCCGATGGGCTGCAACATGAAGGTTTGCGGTTTGACCTGGGTTTTCAGATCCAGGACCAGTCGCACCGTGCCCGGCTTGAAGCGGCCGATGCGGATGCCGCTGACGTAGGGGTCGTCAGGCGAAATTTTCGACGGCAGGCTTTCCACGGCTGCATTCGAATCGGTGTCCTCGAGATCGAGCACCAGCCGGTCCGGCCCGCCGATGGTGAAGACGTTGTGCGTGATCGGCGACTGCGATTCGAGTGTAAGCCGCGTGTATTCCTGCGCCGGCCACAGCCGCGCCGAAACAATTTCGGTGCCAGCGAAGACAAGCGGGCTGGGAGCCGTTGCGCCGGCCAGAACGAGAAGGATTGCGGCAGGCGACGCGCGGCCGAAGCGTCCCGCGTGTTTTCGCGAACGTTGATTCGGGCAGTTCATATTTGCAACTTCTTCAAGCAATGCCTTCCAGACTCCGTTTTCGCTTTGATCCTCAGTCGCCGCCCCGCACCCTCCGCGGCCAGTTCAATTTCGACGTCCGCCTGCGGGAGCAGACCGGCGGCGCGTTCTGGCCATTCCACGAGACAGATGTTGCCGTTGCCGAAATTATCCCGGAACCCCGCGTCGAGCAATTCCTGCGGGTCGTTGAAGCGATATAAATCAAAGTGATATAAGTCTAACCTAGAAAGTTTATAAAGTTCAACCAATGTATAGGTCGGACTTTTCACTTTTCCCCGATATCCCAGCCCGCGCAGGATGCCCCGAGCCATGGTGGTCTTGCCGCTGCCGAGTTCTCCCGAGAGCGATATGAACATTCCGGGTTCGAGCGCTATGGCCAGGTTTTCGCCCAATGCGAGCGTGGCGGCCTCGTCCGCAAGAACCGCCGAAAACTCAACGGGGGACAGGCTCACCGGGTTGACCTTTGGCGTCCCAGTCCGACCGCCAGGTTCACGAACACGCCCAATGCCGGCAATTCGTCGCCGCGCCGCCAGGCGAGGGAAATTTCGGTGAGCGGGGTCTGCTGCTTGAGTGATTTGTAGATCACGCCGGTCCGCCGCAGGTTTGTGAGCGAGGCCGGGATGAGCGCCACTCCCAGTTCCGCCGACACGAGGCTGATGATGGTCTGCATCTGGATCGCCTCCTGTTCGACCCTCGGACTGAAGCCGGCCGCCTTACAGCAGCTGACGACGTCGTCGTACAGCCCCGGCGCATTGGACCGGGGAAACAGGATGAACGGTGCGTCCTTGAGTTTTTCCAGGGCCAGCTTGCCGGGCTTCTTCGCCAGCGGATGTTTCTCCGGCAGTGCCGCTATAAGGGGCTCGCGCAGGATCGACACCGATTCGAGCGTGGCCTCGGTGACCGGCGGCAGCAGGAATCCGACGTCGAGGCGGCCAGCGATCAGGTCGCGGATCTGGGCATCGGTCGTGGCCTCGCGCAGGGTCAGGTTCACCAGCGGGAACTTGCGCCGGAATTCGCGCAGAACCACCGGCAGCACGTTGTAATCGGCAACGCTGATGAACCCCACTGCCAGTTCGCCGATTTCGCCGCGGCCCGCGCGGCGGGTAATCAGCACCGCCTGTTCGACCCGTGCCAGGATCTGACGGGCCTCCTGCAGCAGGGCATGGCCAGCCTGGGTCAGCGCGACATGGCGCTGGGTCCGGTTGAACAGCATCACGCCCAGTTCGCCCTCCAGCGCGCGAATCTGCATCGACAGCGGCGGCTGGGAAATATGCAGCTTTTCCGCTGCGCGGCCGAAATGGAGTTCTTCGGCGAGGGTGACAAAATAGCGCAGGTGGCGCAGTTCCATTTGATAGCGTCAGAGTATTAATACCCCCTTAATAATATATTAGACGCCGGTCTTCAGTCCCGCCAAACTGCGCGGCCTGGAGAACATTCCCCGGGCCAGCCCGGCCGAGGCAGTCCTGCCTGGCATAGATCAGCGGGCAGAGATCAGCTCTAAGAGATCGGGCGCGGACATTACACAGCGAGGAGAGAAAATCATGGCAGACAACTGGCGCAGCAAACTGATTACGGCGGGCGTGGCCCGTTCCCCTAACCGCGCGATGCTGCGGGCGGTCGACTTCAAGGACGGCGACTTCGACAAGCCGATTGTGGGCGTCGCCAACGGCCACTCCAACATGAATCCCTGCAACGCCGGTATCCAGCCGCTGGTCGATCGCGCCATGGAAGCCTTGCGCAAGGCGGGAGCAATGCCCCAGGTCTTCGGTGTGCCGACGGTCACCGACGGCATCGGGATGGGCACGGACGGGATGAAGTATTCGCTGGTGTCGCGCGAAGTCATCGCTGATGCCATCGAGACCGCAGTCAATGGCCAGATGATGGACGGCGCGCTGGTGATCGGCGCCTGCGACAAGAACATGCCGGGCGGCATGATGGCGATGGCGCGCATGAACGTGCCCGCCATCTATGTCTACGGCGGTAGCATCAAGCCCGGCAACTGGAAGGGTCAGGCGCTCACGATCGCCAGCGCATTCGAGGCCGTAGGCGCGTTCAACGCCGGCAAGCTCTCGCAGGAAGATTTCACCGGCATCGAGAAGAATGCCTGTCCGACCGTGGGCGCGTGCGGCGGCATGTTTACCGCGAACACCATGTCCACGTCCTTCGAGGCCCTGGGCCTGAGCCTGATGCATTCCTCCACGATGGCTTCCCCGGACCCCGAGAAGGCCGACTCCGCCGCGGAATCCGCGCGCGTGCTGGTCAACGCCATCAAGAAGAACATCCGCCCGCGCGACATCATCACCCGCAAGTCCATCGAGAACGTCGTCAGCCTGGTGATGGCCACCGGAGGCTCGACCAACGCGGTGCTGCACTTCCTGGCGATCGCCGCGGCGGCGGAAGTCGAATGGACCATCGACGACTTTGAGCGCATCCGCCGCAAGGTGCCGGTGCTGTGCGACCTGAAGCCGTCGGGCCGCTACGTCGCGACCGATTTCCACAAGGCCGGCGGCGCGCCCCAGGTTCTCAAGATGCTGCTCGCCAATGGCCTGCTGCACGGCGATTGCATGACCATCACCGGCCGCAGCATCGGCGACGAACTGGAAAAAATCCCGGCGGAACCGCGCAAGGACCAGGACGTCATCCGCGTGTTCGGCAATCCGATGTACAAGGAAGGGCACCTTGCCATCCTCAAGGGCAACCTCGCGACCGAAGGCAGCGTGGCCAAGATTACGGGGCTCAAGAACCCGGTGATGACCGGCCCGGCGCGGGTGTTCGATTCCGAAAAGGAAACCATGGAAGCGATCATGGGAGGCAAGATCAAGGCCGGCGATGTCGTGGTGATCCGGTACGAGGGCCCGAAGGGTGGGCCTGGCATGCAGGAAATGCTTTCCCCGACCTCGGCGCTGATCGGTCAGGGATTGGGCGACTCGGTCGGCCTGCTCACCGACGGCCGTTTTTCCGGGGCGACCTGGGGCATGGTGGTCGGGCACGTTGCGCCCGAAGCTTTCGTCGGTGGCAACATCGCGCTGGTGAAAGAGGGGGATTCCATCACCATCGACGCACACAAGCTGCTGCTTCAGGTCAACGTGTCCGATGAGGAACTGGCGAAGCGCCGCGCGGCCTGGAAGCAGCCCAAGCCCCGCTTCACCAAGGGCCTGCTTGCCAAGTACGCATACCTGGTTTCCACCGCCACCAAGGGTGCGATCACGGACGGCTTCGAAGACGCGAAAAAATAACTTGCCGGAAACTCACCCAACGGCGGCAGTCCCGCGATGAAGGGGCTGCCGCTTCCTTTTCTGGCCGTCCTGGCGGCGGCCATTTCCGCGACCATCGGCGGCTCAGCCGTCGTGGCGACGCGGCTGGCGGTGCCCGAGAGCAATGCGCTGACGGTGACTTTCCTGCGTTTCCTGGGCGCGAGCCTGGTCATGCTCGCTTTCACGCTGCCACGCACGAAAATCCGCATCGACTGGCGTGATCTTCCGCCGGTCGCCGCGCTGGGCCTGGTCCAGTTCGCGCTGTTCGCCTGGTTTTTCAGCGCCTCGCTGCAATACATTCCCGCCGCGCGTGGGGCACTGGTGCTGTCTACGCAGCCGTTGCTGACTCTGGCGCTGGCCGTACTTCTGAAGCGCGAGCGGTTTACGCTTGCGAAGGCGGTCGGCGGCGTGGTGGCATTGCTGGGTGTGGCCTTCGCCCTGGGAGACCGGGTGTCGGTGCCAGGTTCGGATACGCTGCGCGGCGACCTGCTGATGTTCGGCGCCGCGGTCACGGGTTCGATTTACAACGTGACGTCGGGATTTTACTTGCGCAAGTATCCGGCGCTGTTGCTGTGCTCCGTGATGCTGCCTATCGGCGCGCTGGCACTGCTCTCGGCGATCGCCGTGGGTGGCGACTGGTCGGGTTTCTCCAGTTTTTCCTGGCAGGGCTGGCTGGCGATCGCCTACCTGATGACCATCGGCGGCGCAGTGACCTTCTTCCTGTGGATCTGGGCGCTGGAACACACGACGCCGTCGCGCGTGGCGATCACGGTGACCATGAATCCGGTAGCCGCCGTGATCCTCGGCACATTCATTCTGGGGGAGCCGGCAACGTGGCGGCTGCTGGTGGGGCTTGCCGCGATCATCGCCGGCATCACGCTGGCAAACTGGAATGCGCTGATAAGTGGATTGCGCAGCCGGCGCTGAAACCCGTCAGTTCGGATTGGGGCCCTTGCCCCAGCTCTGGTAGCGCACCCTTAGAAACTCGATGAATTCGGCGAGGTGTTTTCTCTGCAGCGCATCGAGCACCGCGTCAGGCATGCCTTCCTTTTGCCGGCTCGCCAGTTCCGAGCCGGTGAGGGCTGGCTTGAAGTGGGTGCTGATATTGGTGATGCCGGAGAGGTCGAGGTAATCGTGAACGCGGGAATTCTCGATGGTCGCTGCAACTTCGTCCGCTGACTTGCCGTCCTTCAGCATTTGCGCGGCTTGGTCGACCGTAATCGCTGCGCCGCCGGGAGATCCGGGATACGCGGTGACCCATGCGGGAAGGCCGGCCGGCCTGGAAAAATCCGAGGTACGGCCGAGGTTGCTGCCGTTGCCCATTCCATTGCCGCCCGTGCCCAGCGAGGACAGATCCACCGGTTGCGGATAGCAACTGCTGCATCCGCCCAGCGATTCTCCAGTCACCCAGTAGCGCGTCAGCAGGTCGACGTCGTTGTAAAAGGACTGTTGCAATTCATCCAGGACTTCCGGCGCGCAACCCGCGTCAGCGAGCTTGCCGAAATCCGAGCCGCGCAGCGCGTACGAAGTTTTCGATCTGGGTGAAAGCTGGACGGCACGCTGCGCCCCGGACTTGCACGCATTGACGACTTCGGATATCGGCGTCACCGGCCGCGGCTTCATCACCGAACATGCGCCGAGCATCAACAGTGCGCTGCAGGCCACTAACGAACGGGCCAACCCTGTGAAGTGGCGGCTGTTACGGGGTTGCAATGAACTCTCCTCCTGGTTTTCCATGGTGCGCCGGTTTTGACAGGTCGCGGCTTCAGTAGGGGGCGATGATCATGGGCCGATGGTAGCAATAGAGGCAGTTCCACCAGAAAGGACTGTCGTAGCTCATGCGGCTCTCCCGGCGAACCTGGTCCATGTACACGTTTTGCATGTAGTCCAACACCGTATCCGGCACGCCCTGCTCGTGCAGCCTGGCAATCTGCGAACCCGTGAGCGGGTAGACCGCCCGTGTCGCCTGCAATTCGCGGATGATTTCCTCCGGTGGTGTGCCGGCCCTGCTCATTTCGACTACCTGTTCGAGCGAGGGCGGCGGCCGGCGGTCCATCCCGGCACATCCTGCCAGGACCAGGATCAGCAAACCCGCCAGCAGGCCCCAAAGGCGCTCAAGTCCATGCATTTTCGGTTCTTTCCGGACAGTTACGGTATAGACCGTCGATTGCCGCGTGCGGTTCATTTGACCGGCGTCAAGTCGATCGCCGGATCCGGGGGCTAGAGTCCCGGCATATATTTCATCGAGGGGCAATCATGCGCCTGTACGTGTTTGCATTCGCAGCACTTGTTTTCGTAACGCTCGATCTCCATGCGCAGGAAGACGACCGTGGGCGCATGCTGCATGACGCCCACTGCGTTTCCTGTCACGCGACCCGCGTATATACCCGCCCTGACCGAGTGGCGGGCGACTATCAGCAAGTCCGTGCCCAGGTCGACCGCTGGCAGAAAAACGTCTCGCTGAACTGGAAGGATGCTGATGCAGACCTCGTCACCGACTACATTGCGTCCCGTTACTACCGCTTCGAATGCCCGTCCAAATGCTGAACCGCGGAAGGGTCAGGCGGAGATGTCGGGGACCAGCTGTTTCTGGAGGAGGGTAATCTGATCCTTGAGCAGGAGTTTGCGGCGCTTCAGGCGCCGTAGCTGCAACTCGTCGAGCTCCGGGTCATGCGCCAGGCGATCGATGACCTCGTCAAGATCGCGGTGTTCGACCTTGAGGATCTCGATTTTCCTGCGGACGGCTTCCGTCTCTTCCGTCGTGAGTTCCATCATTGTTCCCGTGAATGCCTGTCCGTCTTTCCCTAACTATAGAACAAGACGGGCCCAATGATAGGAGGAAGGGCGGGCGCCGCGCCTGAGCGGGCCATCCACAGCCAGTACGACATTGAATTCTCCCGCCAGTTCTGCCCCGGTTCCGGGGGCGGGGGACAGGGGAACGATCAGGCTTTGCCTGGCCTTGCGGTCGCGGATGCGGGATAGCAGGAAGTCACGCTCGTTCTCCGGCGCGCCGGCTACATACATCTGTGTCGTGAACGTGCCGAAGTCCTGGCGCGAAAGCGCGAAATGGATGTGCGGCGCGCGGCCCGGATACGCAAGCGGCTTCACCGTGCGAAAACGGTAGACGCCGCCCGCATCGCTGGTTGCCGTGCCATAGCCCTGGAAGTTGGGATCGATTGGTTTGTCGCTGTCATCGCCCTGGTGGTGATAGCGCCCGTAGCCGTTCACCTGCCAGATCTCGATTCGCACGCCGGCCTGCGGCTTGCCGGAAACGTCGAGGATGCGTCCGCCCACATTGGTGATCTCGCCGTGGGCGATGCCGCTGCGCCCTTTCACCGTGACGAGATTGTTATCCTGGTCGAGGGGAAAGCTCAGGGGATAGAAAGGTCCGGGCATCTGTGCGGGCGTCGGCACCAGCTCCGCCGCCCATGCAGGCAGTGCCGCACCGGCAGCCAATCCAGCGGATGCTTGTAGAAGTTTCCTGCGTTGACTATTCATGTGGCTCTCACTCGAAACCCTTTAACCGCAAAGGCGCAATGGTCGCAAAGAAGGGCTCACAAAGGAAAACCATGATTCGCATTTTTCGACAGGAAGTCAGCTCCTGCGCGAGTGCTTGGAAGCAGCCTGTAGCGTACTTCCTCTCGTTCTTCGCATTCCTTTGCGACCTTTGCGTCTCTGCGGTGAAAATTGGGTTAATTGTCATACGTTGAAATCAATATCGATTATAAATCTCGAGAGCTTTGAGCATCGACTTCTCGCGCTCGATGATCGGGATCATTTTCGACTCTTTCTCGTCGTACTGTTTCAGCAACTCCACCACTTTCTCCGCGGCGCCGGCGGGTACCACGATAACCCCGTCAGGATCGCCGACGATGTAGTCGCCGGGATTCACAAGGATGCCGGCGCACCTCACCGGGACCTGCTTGTCCACGCTGATCATGCGCCCGACCGAAGTCGCGGGACTGACGCGCCGCGACCAGACGGGAAACTCCAGGCGCCGGAGTTCCGTGACATCGCGCACCGCGCCGTCGATCACGGCTCCCGCGAGCCCGCGTACCTTGGCGGTGGTCGCCATCAGGTTCCCCATGGCCGCGATCTCGAGGCCGTCTTCCATCACATAGACCAGAACGCTGCCCGGCTCGGCCTGGTCGAGGATTTCCAGCATGTGGTTCTGGTACTTGCGGCTGTCCGTCCTCAGAACGGGACGCATCAACGCGGTGGCGGCACGGCCTGCGATCCGGCCATCGAATATCGGCTTCATGTCCGCGGACATCCAGCCGCGCGCGCCCGTCACTTCTTCCACCGCATCGGCTATGTTGCCGGTGCTGTTTTCCGGGCGCAACAGCGCAGCGATGATTTCGTCCGGCGTCATGGCTCCGGCATGGACGGGCCCGGCAAGAATGGTGGCAAGGGAAAGAAGGATCAGCAGCGCATTGGTTCGCATTTTCTTTTCTCGAAGTCAGGGCGCAAAAATGGTACACCGTTTTGGGTACCCGCCCGTGTTTTCACGAGCGGCTAGAATGGGGCCCTCTGTAGGGAAAAAAATGTCAATGTACGCAAACCTAACGCCGCGCGGCATCTATCCGATGCTCTATGCTTTTTTCACGAGCCAGGGAAAGCTGGATCGGGAGGCTACGCGCAAGCAGGTCCAGGCCTATGTCCGCAACGGCGCGCACGGCATGGCGGTACTGGGCCTGGGGACCGAAGTGAACAAGCTGTCGGACCCGGAGCGCCGCCAACTGGTCGAGTGGGTCGCGGATGACCTGGATGGGAGGCTGCCGCTGGTGGTGACGGTGAACGCCCCCAGTGTTAACGCCCAGGTCGAGTTCGCCCGTTATGCCGGGTCTGCGGGCGCCTCATGGGTGATTCTGCAGCCGCCCCCCGATCGCAACGTCGGCGACGATTTCCTGGTTCGATTCTTCGGTGCGGTGGCCGACCGGGTCGAAATGCCGGTGGCGGTCCAGAATGCGCCGGAGTACCTCGGAGTGGGCCTGACGCCAGACGGTGTGAATACCCTGGCGCGCAACCATGCCAATTTCCGCATCCTCAAAGGCGAGGGCCCGGTCATCAGCATCCGCCGCTTCATCGAGCAGACCGAGGGACGCGTTGCCGTACTAAACGGCCGCGGCGGCCTTGAACTCATCGACAACCTGCGTGCCGGCTGCGTTGGCATGATTCCGGCGACCGATACCTTCGACCGCCA
>JBKJUC010000063.1:0-4246 GCA_046590325.1 Burkholderiales bacterium
TGCTGGAGGATGCGCTTGCAAAAAACGACCTTGCCGAGGCGCGCGGCGGTGTGAGCCAGATGCGGGAGGGCATCCAGGAGAGCTACGACGACGTGCGCGAGTTGCTGGTGCACTTCCGCACCCGCTTCGGGGAATCCGACCTGGAAACCGCGATCCGCGCGCTGCTCGGACGCTTCGAAGCCGACACCGGCATTGCCACCACCTACAAGCAGTCGGGAACGGGCGTGCCGCTGTCCCCGGAAATCCAGATTCAAGCCCTGCACATCATCCAGGAGTGCCTGTCCAACGCGCGCAAGCATTCCAGTGCCGGGCGCGTGAGTGTCGAACTCGAGTGCGGTCCGGTCTACACGTTCCGGGTCAGCGACGACGGCTGCGGTTTCGATCCCGGCGCCCGGATCGATGGCCATGTCGGTCTGGCGATCATGCGTGAACGGGCGCATCGCATCGGCGGCCAGATCGCCGTGGCGTCGCGGCGCGGCGACGGTGCATGCATCACGCTGCGACTGCCCATCCTGCAGGAGGTGGCGGCGTGAGCGCAATCCGCGTGCTGCTGGTGGACGATCACACGCTGTTGCGAAGCGGCGTGAAGGCGTTGCTTCAGAAGCATGGCGAATTCGAGGTGGTCGGCGAAGCACCCGACAGTCTCGAAGGGGTCAGGCGCGCCGCGACCCTCAAGCCCGACGTGGTGCTGCTCGATCTTCACATGCCCGGCATTTCCGGCAAGGACTCGGTGAAGCTGTTCCTCGAGGCGGCGCCGCAGAGCCACATCGTCATGCTGACCGTATCGGAAAACGCCGAAGATTTGCTCGACTCGTTGCGTGCCGGGGCCAGTGGCTATCTGCTGAAGAACATCGAGACCGAAACGCTGCTGGATTCGATTCGCCGCGCCGCCGACGGCGATTCCGTGGTTTCGCCGCAGATGACAGGCAAGCTGGTGCGCGGCTTGCAGGCCGTCGGCGATGCCGCGCCCGCGACCGAGAAGGACGCTCTCAGTCCGCGTGAGAAAGAGATCCTCCAGCATCTCTCCAGGGGGTCGAGCAACAAGGAAATCGCGCGCAACCTCGACGTGGCTGAAAGCACCGTGAAAATCCACGTCCAGCACATCCTGCGAAAGCTCAATCTTTCCAGCCGCGTACAGGCGGCCGTTTATGCCATAGAGCAAGGTCT
This sequence comes from Burkholderiales bacterium, assembly GCA_046590325.1. GTDB lineage: Bacteria > Pseudomonadota > Gammaproteobacteria > Burkholderiales > JACQAP01 > JACQAP01. Next base: position 1,168 of record JBKJUC010000063.1, read on the forward strand.
GGCGGCGAAGTGATCAAGCAAGGCGATCGCCCGGCATTGCCCGGGGACTTTTTTGGCGCTGCATGGCAGGAAACCGGATGCCAATGAAAATGCTGCTTGAATCTTCATGATTTTACTCAGTAACGGTTCAGCGTTCGTGCAGGGACTCGTCGGCAGAATCGGGTGTATGGTCAAAATGCCAGGCCAATCCACAGAATGAGGAGATCGCAAATGAGAAAATTCACTTTGACTGTAATAGGTGCGGTGGCCGGACTCACGGCGATACTCGCTGTCGCGGAACAGGACACGACCGGCATCGGATTCCCGCAGGGATACCGCACGTGATACCACCATCATACGACTGTCAATCTCGCCGGCCATGCGCCCGAGGGAAACGTCGACATGCAAAGCGTCTATGCCAACGCCTTGGCGGTAGAGGGACTCAAGAGCGGTCGCTACGCCGATGGCGCGACATTCGTCGTCGACCAGTTCAAGTATGCCGAGGACGCGAACCATACGCTTTCCCAGAACGGCCGCAAGGTCGTGGCGGTGATGGTGCGCGATGCGAAGCGTTACGCGGAAACCGGCGGTTGGGGCTTCCAGGGCTTCAAGGGCGGAGACCCGAAGATGCTGGCGGTCAAGGACGGCGGGGCAGCCTGCTTCGCCTGCCACGCCCCCCACGCGGATAATAACTTTCTGTTCACTCGCGGTTTCGAGTAGAAGTTTCCCCGCCATACCCGGCGCTCCATCGCGCCGGGTATGCGCCGTCGCTGTCAGCCCTTCGATCAGGCGGTTGGCGTCGCAATCCAAGCGCGAAGCCGGTTGCGCATACTCCTTCGTGACTATCCCGCTCTAACCCCTTTGTCCGAATTGACCCCTGCTTCGGGCGAATATCGCCATTGAGGCCCTCTGCCTATCCTGTCTGCAATACGCTCAAACAGGATAGACATGACAACGCAGACGCACAAACAGGTATCCGTGCTGGTGACCAGCACGGTGGCATTCACCATCTGCTTTGCCGTCTGGATGATGTTTGCCGTGATCGGCATTCCGCTGAAGGCTTCGCTCGGGCTCAACGAAACGCAGTTCGGCCTGCTGGTGGCCACGCCGGTTCTCACCGGCTCGCTGGTGCGCCTGCCGCTCGGCATGCTTACCGACAAGGTTGGCGGTCGCATCGTTTTTTTCCTGCTCATGATCGCCTGCGTGGTGCCGATCTGGCTGATCGGCGAGGCCACGACGTTCGCGCAGTTTCTGGTATTGGGGCTGTTCGTCGGAGTCGCGGGGGGGTCGTTTTCGGTCGGCATCGCCTATGTTGCGCGCTGGTTCTCGAAGGGCCGCCAGGGGTTTGCCATGGGCATTTTTGGCGCGGGAAATTCCGGTGCCGCGCTGACCAAATTCGTCGCGCCCGCGCTGGTGGTGGCCTACGGCTGGCAGATGGTGCCCAAGGTCTACGCTGCCGCGATGCTGGTGACTGCGTTGCTGTTCTGGCTCTTCAGCCATCAGGATGATTCCCACAAGGTTGCTTCCAGCGTCACCGTGAAACAGCAGCTCAATGCGCTCAGGGATCCGCGGGTGTGGAGGTACTGCCAGTACTACTCGATCGTGTTTGGCGGCTATGTCGCGCTGGCGCTGTGGATGACCAAGTATTACATCACCGAGTACGCGTTCGATCTCAAGGTTGCGGCGTTGCTCGCTGCCTGCTTTTCGTTGCCGGGCGGCGTGCTGCGCGCGTTCGGTGGCTGGCTGTCCGACCGCTTCGGCGCCCATCCCGTGACGTGGTGGGTGATGCTCATTTCGTGGGTGTGCCTGTTTTTCATGTCGTATCCGCAGACCGACATGATTGTGAAAACCGCCCACGGTGACGTGGCGCTTCATATCGGACTGAACTGGTGGATGTTCACGGTGCTGCTTTTCGTGATGGGCGCGTCCTGGGCATTCGGCAAGGCGTCGGTGTTCAAGTACATCTCCGATGAGTTCCCCGAAAACATCGGCGTGATATCCGGAATCGTCGGCCTGGCAGGCGGGCTCGGCGGTTTCATTCTGCCGATCCTGTTCGGCGCGCTGGTCGACCTCACTGGTGTCAACAGCAGCGTGTTCATGCTGCTGTGGGGAATCACCTTGGTGTCGCTGATCTGGATGTACTGGACCGAGATCGTGCCAAAACGCAATGGCGCCCGGACGCAAGCCGCCGCCGCTTCCTTGGGTTTGAAAGGAGCATGACATGAATGCAGACGTGAACGGTCAGGCGCCGGCGGGTACCAAACGGGGCCGCGTGCTCAAGATCTGGACGCCGGAAGACAAGGCGTTCTGGGTGCAGGAGGGGCATGCGATCGCAAATCTCAACCTGTGGATCTCCGTGCCCGCGCTGTTTCTCGCCTTTGCGGTCTGGCAGTTGTGGAGCGTGGTGGCGGTGAGCCTGAACGCGATCGGCTTCAACTTCAGCAGCAACCAGCTGTTCTGGCTGGCCGCGGCACCGGCTTTGTCGGGCGCGACGTTGCGCATTTTCTATTCCTTCATGGTGCCGATCTTCGGCGGCAGGCGCTGGACCGCGATCTCCACCGCGTCGCTGCTCATTCCCGTGATCGGCATCGGCATCGCGGTGCAGGACCCGACCACCAGCTATCCGACCATGCTCGGCCTCGCTTTGCTGTGCGGACTGGGCGGCGGGAACTTCTCCTCGAGCATGGCCAACATCAGCTTTTTCTTCCCGAAGGAACGCAAGGGCTCCGCCCTCGGCGTCAACGCGGGACTGGGCAACCTCGGCGTGTCCTCGGTGCAGTTCCTGGCGCCGCTGGTGGTGATCATGCCGATCTGGCTCGCGCTTGGCGGCGATCCGCAAACGATCACGAACCGGGCCGGCCAGCAGGTCGAAATCTGGACGCAGAACGCGGCGTTCATCTGGGTTCCGTTCATCGTGATCGCCGCGATCGCCGCGTGGATCGGCATGAACGACATCGCCGATGCCAAGGCTTCGTTCACCGACCAGGCGATCATTTTCAAGCGCAAGCACAACTGGATCATGTGCTGGCTCTATCTGGGAACCTTCGGTTCCTTCATCGGCTATGCCGCCGGGTTCCCGCTGCTGATCAAGTCGCAGTTT
>JBKJUC010000159.1:0-4857 GCA_046590325.1 Burkholderiales bacterium
GCCTGCGGATGCTGAGGTAGGAAAGCAGCGCGAGTGCGATACCGATGAGTAGCATGCCGATCAACTCCGATCCCCCGGGTTGTTCGCCAAGCTGGATCCACGACGAGAGAATCGCAATGACCGGAATTCCCAGCGAGGAAAGGCTGGTCGTTCCCGCGGGAAGACGGTGCAGGACGTACAGCCACGCCAGCCAGCCGAACCCGGTCGCGAGGATGCCGTTGAACAGGGTGACGCCGATGAACGTGCCCGACCAGACGATGGGCTGGCGCTCGACGAGAGCCTGGGCGGCCAGGATCGGCACCATGCCGACGATCATTTGCCAGAAGGTGAAAGAAAGGGCATCGACCTTCGCGCGATTGTGCAGCCGCTTTGCATAGACCACGCCTATCGCCCAGCACATGCCCGCCAGGACCGCGAGCGTCTTGCTGAACAGCGAGGTGCTCATGTTCCAGGGTTCGAGCACGAAAGCCAAACCGACGAGCGCCAGCGCGACGGAAATCCATTGCAGGCCGCTGATGCGTTCGTGCAGCAGCGGCCAGGCGAAAATCAGCACCCAGAACGGCATGGTGAACACCAGGACGGAGGTCTTGCCGGGACCGCCCTCGGACAGCGCCCAGGTATTGAGCAACAGGAAGGCGCCGGTCTGGATAAGGCCTATCCACAACAGGGCCTGCCAGTGCTGGGGCCGGATCGAGTTGCGCGTCCAGATGATGGCGACCAGCAACGTGAGGATACCCAGGCCCGTGCGCAACGCGACGACATCTACGGGGCTGGCGTAGTCGAGGCCGATCTTCGAAGTGATCCAGCTGTAACCCCAGAGGATCACCAGGAAGACCATGACGATTGTTGCCCTGCGTGTTTCCCGGGCGGACGTCATTGTGCTTTCACGGCTTCGGGCCGCAGTTCCCCGTCCAGTGTGTTGCGCTCGTCGAACACGAAGCAGCGGCCGTTGAAGTGAGTTGCGCCGCAATCCTCGAAATACTGGAGTATCCCGCCCTGCAACTGGTAGACGTCACGAAAGCCCTTGCCGATGAGCACGGGCGCCGCTTTTTCGCAGCGGATGCCGCCGGTGCAAAAGGTGACGACAGTCTTGTCCTTGAGCGAAGGGTCCAGTCCATCGGCAGCCTGGGGAAACTGGCCGAAAGCCTTCAGGTCCAGGTGGAGCGCGTTCCTGAAAGTCCCGGCTTCGACCTCGAAGGCGTTGCGGGTGTCGAGCAGCACCACTTCGCGCCCCTCGTCCAGCCAGCGCTTCAGTTCGGCCGGCGCAAGGGCCGGGGCGGGATTCGCCGCGGGATCCAGACCGGGCACACGCAGCGTGATGATTTCCGGTTTGATCTTCACCAGCATGCGCTTGAACGGCTGGGCGGCGGAGCGGCTTTCCTTGAAGCGCAGGCCGACGAAGCGGTCATCGGCGAGCAGCAGGGCCTTGAATTTGCCGATCTCGCGCTCCGGCCCGGCGACAAAGACATTGATGCCCTCGGGACTCACCAGGATGGTGCCTTTCAGGCCGAGATGCTCGCATTGCCGCCGCAGCGACGCGCGCAATTCCGCAAGTTCGTCCAGTTTCACGAACTTGTAGCCGGCGAGGTTGATGAATTGCATGCTGTGCGGGGGCAGGATAAGGCGGTATTTTACCAATCTGGAACAACCCCGAACCGCAAAGGCGCGAAGACGCGAAGGAAGCGCAAAGGAAACCGGGGAAACGTGAAATGGACGGCAGAAAAATGCGGGCGCCATGAGCAAGGTCGCCAGCATCCATTGGGCCAGACATCGTCAAGTACCTGAATTTCCTTTTCGCTTTCCTTTGCGCGCCCTTCTTTGCGTCTTCGCGCCTTTGCGGTTAAGGGGTACGGTTTCAGGAGTGAGCGCTTTCGGGTTAGGGCGTAAAATGTTTTCCATGCAACCGACGTTCGTCCACCTCCGCCTGCACAGTGAATACTCGATCGTCGACGGCATCGCCCGGATCGACGATGCGGTGGCGAAGGCGGCGGCGGATTCGATGCCGGCATTGGCGCTCACCGACCTGTCGAACCTGTTCGGTATGGTCAAGTTCTATCAGGCGGCACGCGGCAAGGGGCTCAAGCCGATCATCGGCTGCGATGTCTGGATCAGCAACGACGCCGACCGTGACAAGGCCTCCCGGGTGTTGCTGCTTTGCGCCTCGCGCGAAGGGTATCTCCGGCTGTGCAACTGGCTGACACGGGCTTTTCGCACCAACCAGCATCGCGGCCGGGCCGAGATCCGCAAGGAGTGGATGCGCGAGACCGGCACCGAGGGCCTCCTCGCGCTGTCAGGCGCCCATCTGGGCGACGTCGGCCAGGCGTTGCTTGCGGACAACCTGCAGCAATCACAAAAGCTGGCGCAGGAATGGGCCGCCCTGTTCCCGCAACGCTATTACATCGAAATCCAGCGCACCGGCCAGTCTCAGGCCGAGCACCACGTCAGACGCGCCGTCCGGCTGGCTTCGAACCTGAAACTACCGGTCGTGGCCACTCACCCCGTGCAATTCCTGAAGCGCGAAGACTATGTCGCGCATGAAGCCCGGGTCTGCATCGCCGAGGGCTACGTGCTGTCGGATCAGCGCCGGCCGCGGCTGTTTACCGAAGACCAGTACCTGAAGACACAGGAAGAGATGGCGGCGCTGTTTGCCGATCTGCCACAGGCGCTCGCGAATTCGATCGAGATCGCGCGCCGCTGCAGCTTCGTCATCGAACTGGGCAAGTCGCATCTGCCCCTGTTCCCCACGCCCAATGGCGTCGGCCTCGACCAGTATCTGCACGAGCGTTCCGCAGCGGGATTGGAAACCCGCCTGCAGGAACTTTATCTGGATGCGAATTTGCGTGAGGAGAAGCGGGCGACCTATCGCGAGCGCCTGGAGTTCGAGATCAAGACCATCATCCAGATGGGATTCCCCGGCTACTTCCTGATCGTGGCGGACTTCATCAACTGGGCCAAGAACAACGGCGTGCCGGTAGGCCCGGGGCGCGGCTCCGGCGCCGGTTCCCTGGTCGCGTACTCGCTGGGCATCACCGATCTCGATCCATTGCGCTATAACCTTCTGTTCGAGCGCTTCCTCAATCCCGAGCGCGTGTCCATGCCCGACTTCGACGTGGACTTCTGCCAGGATGGGCGCGACCGCGTGATCGGCTATGTCCGGCAGAAGTACGGCGAAGATTCGGTTTCGCAGATTGTGACTTTCGGCACCATGGCTGCCAAGGCGGTGGTGCGCGATGTCGGCCGTGTCATGGAATGGAATTACAGCCGCACCGATGAACTGGCGAAGCTGATCCCGTTCCAGCCCGGCAAGCTGATCACCCTGCAGATGGCGCGTGAGATGGAGCCGCGCCTGAAGGAGCGCGAGGAGTCGGAGGAAGAAACCCGCGAACTGCTGGCGCTCGCCGGGCAGCTCGAGGGACTGAGCCGCAACGTCGGCATGCACGCCGGCGGCGTGCTGATCGCGCCCGGCAAGCTTACGGATTTTTGCCCGTTGTACACGGCGTCCGGTTCCGAAAGCCCGGTTTCGCAGCTCGACAAGGATGACGTCGAAGCCATCGGCCTGGTGAAGTTCGACTTTCTCGGCCTGACCACGCTCACCATTCTCGACTGGACGCTGCGCTTCATCAAGCGCCTGGATCCGCAGGCGCAGATCAAGCTCGAGCAATTGCCGCTCGATGACCCGGCGGCGTACAAGATATTTGCCAGCGCCAATACGAACGCCGTGTTCCAGTTCGAATCACGCGGCATGCGCGACCTGCTCAAGCAGGCGCGTCCCGACCGCTTCGAGGACATCATCGCGCTGGTGGCACTGTATCGTCCGGGACCGATGGAGCTGATCCCGGATTTCATCGAGCGCAAGCGCGGCCGCCGTTTCGACTATCCCGATCCACGGGTCGAAAAGATCCTCTCCGAAACCTACGGCATCATGGTTTACCAGGAGCAGGTTATGCAGATGGCGCAGATCATCGGCGCCTACAGCCTGGGCGGCGCCGACCTGTTGCGCCGCGCGATGGGCAAGAAGAAGGCCGAGGAAATGGCGCAGCACCGCAGCATCTTCCGCGAAGGCGCCGCGACGAACGGCCTGACGAAGTCGAAAGCCGACGAGCTGTTCGACCTGATGGAGAAATTCGCGGGCTACGGCTTCAACAAGTCGCATGCGGCCGCGTACGCGCTGGTCGCCTATCAAACCGCGTGGTTCAAGGCGCATCACACCGCGGCGTTCATGGCGGCCAACCTGTCGGCGATGATGGACGATACCGACAAGGTGCAGCAATTCCACGAGGATGCCGTAGCCAACGGCATCGAAGTCCTGGCGCCCGATATCCACGAAAGCGAGTACCGCTTCGTGCCGGTGGATGCAAAACGCATCCGTTATGGGCTGGGCGCGATCAAGGGAACCGGCGAATCGGCGATCGGCCACATCATCGAGATGCGCACCGAGGGCGGCCCGTTTCCGAGCCTGTTCGATTTCTGCCGCCGGGTCGACCGGCGCATTGTCAACCGGCGGGTGGTCGAATCTCTGGTGCGCGCGGGTGCCTTCGATGCCCTGAACGACCATCGCAACAGCCTGCTGGCCTCGGTGGGTATCGCCATGGAAGCGGCGGAACAGGAAAGCCGTTCCGCCTCCCAGGTCAGCCTGTTCGGCGAGGGATCCGCGCCGACCCAGGACACCAAGTTGCTGGACGCCGCCCGCTGGGACGACCGTGAGCGCCTGCAGAACGAAAAACTGGCGCTCGGCTTTTATTACAGCGGGCACCCGTTCAAGTTCTACCGCGAAGAGTTTTCCTCGGTGGTGCGCACGCCGCTGGCAAAAATCCTGCCGCCGGCTCCTGAGGAGGGATTCAGGCAGCAGATGCTGGC